>DASTCR010000051.1:0-23126 GCA_035710925.1 Nitrososphaeraceae archaeon
TCTTCACCAACCATTTTTCCCGCAAAATAGCCGAGTAGTCCCCAATCCAACTCTGTTTTGGGACGAAACGTAGGTCTTATGGATATATTCGCTTGCCTTTGTTCCGCCACTCTGAGGCCAGAGAAGGGTGCTTTACCCGTAACAGAACTTGCAAGGGCACTCAGAGCACTCTCTTTATTGGTTAAGAGATTAAGCATAGAGTTTGAAAAAATAGCAGCGTTGCTTTCAGCAAAACTTACACTTGTTTTCTTAGGCACTGAGAAAAGCTCGTACGGAATACATGAAAATGAGGTCGTTACCCCCATCCTCTCATAGGAATCTACTATAGATGTTTGTTTGGTCAGGAAGTTTTGCGAGAGTTTATTAGCTAATGTCCTGTCATATCCCATCGGATTTATAGTAGTTTTCACCCTCACCCTGGCTTCTCTGCTAAAGTTTTCCAGAAAGCTGGTCCCTGCATCGCCTATAGTATTGTAATTGACTCCTGAAAGGTGAGCCCACTGAATGTCTACGAGTCTCTCAGCCTCTGTCGCTTCCCCTATAGCCACCAGAATTTTATATGCTGTAGCCAGGGATGAGCCGTAACGACCGTTCATACTGTTTTCCTCTTCGGTTGTCAGCTGCATCTAGTACGAACAAGTTGACTGACGACTCGTATAAGTATTGTACGATTGACGTGCATCATCAATATTTGTCCGAGCTCAATGAATAAATAGTGTATCTTCATGTTGTATCTTATGGAATGCGCAGTTTACGATACTTACGTGAAGAGGAAAGATGGCAAAATTATGCACTTCGACGTCGTTGTTGAGGCAAGCACTCCCCATGAAAAGGCGATTGAATATGGCAAGAAATATCTGTCTAGCGTGGGCCAGGATGGCCAGAAGATGACTCAGGAAGAATGCCAATTTTGTCATGTGCAAGAGGCACCACCAATGGTGCAGAGGGATATAGAGTCCACAGGATACTATATTCAGAAGATGGAAGGTTGTAACTAGGAAGTTACTAACTACTCTAATTTTTTTACGAAATTCCTTGACGTCACATTGTCTGATTTTTTAACCATCTGGGTCTAGTTTAGTTCAGGATTGGCCGAGATCCAAACCTGCCTTTAATAGTTCTCTACTCATCAATAATTAACCGATTTTTAGAACCTATTAATAGCTTAAGTGTCCGTATCAACTAGGGGATGAGGTAATATTATGCTGCTCCAGACCGAGTTACAAACAATGAGGATCTCGCGACGAACCGACCCACAATAGTCTGTCCATTAGTAAAGACTCCCTTCTTGCGATGCCGTGTTACAGTAGAGCCCTTTCGGCACATAATAATCTTAAATATATATTTACACATTATAGCAACTGTGAATTTGGATTTAAATTATGATCATCCACTCTACAGACCCCCTTCAGAGGCCGATTCCCTTATACTCCAAGTTACCCTAGGCTGTTCTTTTAACAAATGTTCTTTCTGTAATATGTACAGAACTAAAGATTATCAAGAACGACCATGGGATGAGATTAAAGCTGAGATAGACTTGACTTCTGATGCATTTCCTCAAACGAAAAGAATATTTCTGGCAGACGGAGATGCCTTAAACCTCGCTACAGATGATCTCATTCGAATAATAAAATATTTGAATCTGAAATTTCCGACCTTGAATCGTGTTGCAAGTTATGCTATGCCGAAAAATATTCTCCAGAAGAGTGACGAAGAAATGCAAATGCTCAGACATGCAGGGCTGGAAATGCTCTATGTCGGCGTTGAAACAGGGAACGATATACTATTGAAAAAAATTACCAAGGGAGCGACAAGTAAGGGAATCCTTCGCGCATGTCAAAAGGCTCAATCACATGGTTATACCCTTTCTTGCATGGTGATCTTGGGGCTAGGAGGACGTACATATACGAGGCAACATATAGAGGACACGGCGAGACTGGTTAGCAGGGCATCTCCACATTATTTGGCCGCGTTGAACCTTCAACTGGAAGAGGCAATCTATGAAGAATTCGCTCGCAAGTTTGGTGAACCTTTCATTCCCCTTGAGGATACTGAAATCCTTGACGAGTTGGAGAGACTGATTAGGCTGATAAGTCCTCAAAGGCCAATAACGTTTAGGGCTAACCATGCTTCAAACGTCTATTCCATGGGCGGAACTTTGCCTGCTGATAGGGAGGGACTCCTATCCCTTATAGTGGGCCTGAGAAAGAGTCCATGGCATTTGAAGCCCAAAATACTTCGACGATTTTAATTGATGAGCTCACATCAATTAAAAGCTACAAGATAGTGATCGACCGAAATTTGCGCTGCATAAGCAATTGATCTCTGCTCGGACCAATATCACCATTTCTACGCAAGAGGGAGAACTCACTGCCAACTAGTTATCTATTGTGGCAGGAATGTCTTCGTGCTTTGTATTACTTAGTGCTAAACTGAATCTAAACGTAGCGCCACTGCTTCCCAAGCGGTTACCGGAATTGTTTTCTGCCCATATCTTACCTCCGTGTGCTTCAACAATACTTTTGGAAATAAACAGTCCTAATCCCGTACCTTCGAAGGACTTCGATGCAAATTTAGAGAAGAGCCTAGGTAATATTTCCGAATCGATCCCGATTCCGGCGTCTCGTATGCTTACGGTCACTTCGTTTTGTGTGTCATTCTTGTCAACAGTAATTAAGATAGTTTTTGCGTCTTTGGATAATTCTTTCTCCTCATTTGGCTCTTGTCTAGTGAATTTAATGGCATTACTCAATAGATTTGAAATCACCTGCGCTATTCTATTCTTGTCTGCTTCAACGGTTAGATCATCTTTACTCGGCATAAGGATTAACGTTATGCCTTTGTAGCTGTCGTCAGAACTCGTGCCGGTGTTTGTTTTAGCTATTTGGTTTCGGTAATCCTCGACTATGTTTGAAACCATTTCGTACAAACTAAACTGCTCCTTTTTAAGTCGCAGTGACTGACTTTCAATCCGCGTGACGTCTAGAATATCTTCTGCCAATCTTTGCAGCCTTTTTGCATTTCTGATAATGATATCTAAGAGATCCTGGCCTTGCCACTCTGGTCCTTTGGCGAGCCTAGACCGAAGGATTTCTGATAACCCTAGTATAGGCTGGATAGGGGTTCTTAGTTCATGAGCAGCTACATTTATGAATTCTTTCTGCATTTTCTCTTGCATTTTAAGTTGTTCATTGGCTAGAGCAAGGCGCTGGTTTGATTCATTCAGTTCGGTAGTCCTTCTTTTAACTTCGCGGTCTAGGCTACTACTCCACTTAATAATAAAGACTATAAGCACGACAACCGCAGCGCTTGTGCCTGCCAGCAACGAAAACATCTTCATTCTTTCCGCAAATAAAACTTGATTAATTTCAGAGTATATCTGAGCGCTCGGTGTTACTAGCTGAATTGAGAATATTGTATCTCCATCAATAGTAATGGCCGACTGTGTCGTAAGACGCTCTCCCTTACCATAATCATACACACCGTGACCAGAGTGCCCTGCTAGTAGACTGCGCGTTAAATTATTCAGGATATTATCCTGCTCAATGAAATTTTGTACCGTCGGTCCAAAAAAGCTCTCTCCCACCAAATCGTTGTTCGCGCCGTTTGCTAGTATAATGCCGTTCTTATCGTACGCGACAAGAAAGGGGGTACCGCTGTCTTTCACGTTTCCATAATGTGAAAAAAACTTAACGGTGGGTATGGATGTTACTACCATCCCGATGTATTCCTTTGAGTCTCTGTTTACAACTGGGTGAGTAATAAAAATAGTATATATTCCCTGTCTTTCGAAGCCATTGGAGAAAACTGGTTTCAATGTATTTTTGCTCTCGCTCACCCATTCCCGAAGGGATAAGTCATTCCCCACAAAGGTTTCGGAACCTCTCTGGGTTATACTCAGAGTGACAATGTCCTTTTTATCTAGGACGAACAATCTGTCAATTATAGGACTAAATTGTTCGTATTTTTCTTCCATGATTTTTTTTGTGGCCTCGCTATAAAGTTCTCCCTGTTGAAAATAAAAAGAATTGGCTAAGCCATCTAGCATTAGCATAACAAGGCTAATATCGGATTCGATATTCCGAGAGATACTTCTAGCAGATTCAAGCTGCCGGTCTTTTTGCTGCTCAAAAAGGCTATTCCTTACGTTAATCTCAGTAACGCCCTGCACATAAAAAAATAAACCATAAGAAAGTACAACGATTGAGACTATTGAGATGACCCCAACTTGCTTCACCTTTCCTATAAAAAATTTTTTCATCTCGGCCTATTACTCATACTACGTGGCCGGTGGTTAATCTAGTTTTTGTGCCAAACTCATGCACGAAGAAGTCAGTAAGACGACAGCTGTAGGCAATCTTGCTCATGCTATGCCAAGGCTAATCGGCTGGTGCTTCTGTATGAACAATGTAGGATTTCCACTGCAGCGCATTTCCAAAAATATTTCATATGGTATAGGTTAGATTTTCGGAAAAGGATGGCATATAATAATCTGCCGCGGGTTAGTAATACTTTGACCCGTTAAGTAAGTTTTGATTTTCACTCTGTCGTTCCTATTGTTGATATCGATATTCTTAAGCGTGATATCAAAGTACATTTTATTATCCTTCTGCCAAAATTGTGGAGAAGACTCCACGCTGGCAGGTAACATCTGTGAGCGAGTTCTTAAGGTGCCATTTGAAAGTGCAGTTCCTAGTAAGGTTTTAAAGCCTTCTCGTCGACTTAGAAACCGTGGTGTCTTTAAGACACGGAATAAATGTGGTATTTTCCCAAGACAAGGTTCAAGGTTTGCACGAACCAGTTTTGATCTGTGGGTTTCCGGGCAGCGGCTTCGTCGGGAAGCTAGCCGTGGATCATTTAATCCAGGAATTAAATGCGAAACATCTTGCCGATATTTACTCAACATCATTTCCTCCCCAGATTTTAATTAGACCTGATGGAACATCGGACCTAATTAAGAATAGCATATATTATTTTGAGGACACGGAATCCAACCCTACATCCTTGCTCTTGCTAACTGGAGATTCGCAGCCTGCAAGCCCCGATTCAGAATATCATCTAGCTGAGGAGATCTTGGATCTTGTGGCTAAATTTAATCCGAGACAGATTTTCACATTAGCTGCCTATATTACTGGTGTTTTTATTGATAAGCCAAGAATATTTGGAACGGCAACACACACAGACATTGTGAAAACGTTTCAGGAGAAAGGAGTCCTTGCGATGGATGGCGGCAGTATAACAGGAATGAATGGTATTTTGATCGGTATTGCTAAAATGCGAGGATTGAAAGGTATTTGTCTTTTGGCAGAAACGTCGGGATACGTGGTCGACGCTAAGTCCTCTAAATCTCTTCTAGAGACATTACTTTCAATTATCGATATCAAGATCGACATGACCAACTTAGAGAAACGGGCAAAAGACACAGAAGCGCTGATACAGACCATTGAGCAACAAATAACCGGAAGGACAGGAAGGGTAGGAGGCACTCAGCCTGCGTCGCAAAATAGTTCGTCAAATACGGGCTACATCAGTTGAACTTTATCACCGAGAGCATCAAACTGTACTATTCAGGGAGCAGGTATTATGGGATCTCATCTCTTATTCACCTGCATCAGTTCGATTCAGAGCAATAGGGTAAAAAGCTGTTAGATCTTCTTTAACTTTCCATATCTGCCGACGTTTAGGCTGGTTTCCCCTCGGAACTCCTGAGTATACCCATTTTCTATGTAAATCTGGTCTCCTTCTTTTACCATATTCAGCTGCTCATCCCACAATGAGAGCTTGATACTCCCTGTTTCATCGGAAATAGTAGCATCGGCAACTTGGGCCGTCCCGCCGGATTTCAAATTGACACTTCTTGCATCTGCGATATTATCAACTCTCCCTCCTATGCTAACTGCGCGCATTCCTGGCTTTAGCTCATTGATCTTCATTCCTGTAATAATTTTGCCGCTTTGGAATAATAATAATCTTCTGCGCCTCTTCGCGAGTTATCTAAAGTATTTTGTTTATTCTGTATTCTGAGGCATTAGTTTATTCAAGCTCCCCTTGCATCAATAGTCACGCAATAAGGGGTGCAATTCTGCTAAGAGTAAGACCCAAACCGCCAATTGAGAGGAGAATAAATAAATTTTGAGATACGTTATGGAAACTTACCGTGAGCGCAAGGATGAAATAAGGAGCTAACTAAGGACGAAAGAGGAGGGATAGCGAAGCCTGGTCAAACGCGCAGGACTCAAGATTAAAAATGAATGGATGATTAAATCATCATTATTGCGCGATCCCGTCCTTTAGGGGTTCGTGGGTTCAAATCCCACTCCCTCCACTCTGTGCGAAGTTAATTAACTTGACTGGAAATGGAGATAACCATTCCCAGTCAAAAAGTATAATTACCCAACTTATTTTTGGGTTGTTTAAACGCCGGGCGCGAAATCTTTATGCCTTTGGTAGTCATGATATTATAGAATTCAGGTAGAGAGTAGACAAAGCCTATGTGAACACAATCAGTATTTCCATCAAGGGAGCAGTACAACTGATCATCCCTTAGAAAAATTTCAGCTATCTTGTCTTTCTTATTATCCTTGACGGTTATTCTGTTTTGCTCGACGTCAATTTTTTCCATAAAGGGCTCATGCCTCGCAAACACCTCGTACTTCGTCATGGTCTCTTCCATCATACTGGTAAGATATCCAGAGAAACTTGTAATCCCTTTTAATTCTAGACCTCTACGGTTTTTTTCGTAGGTTTCAAAGAACCTATTATATACATAGTCACTTACCGTAATAGATTTGAAGCCAGGTTTTGGCATCTGTCATATAGTTGAGTCTCATCGATATAAGACTTCCGAGAAGGGCGATACCGATTACGGTTTTTCATTGGAATACCGTTTCAAATAGTACGGCCGTTGTCGCTCGTTATAATGAATTTTTATTGTCTAAGAGTATAGAACAATCTCTTACGACCTTCGAGCAAACTGAATCATTTTTATGTCAATCCCTAAGCGTAGATGGCAATTTACTAAGAGTTTCTAATTTCTAGAAAAACTATATTAAAAAATACTGGTCCGGCTCTGCTAATGGCTTATATCAATGTCCATAGATAAAAAACTAAGTGATCGGGGAATTACCGCGAATAAGGAAGATCTAAGATGCACAGAATGCAAAAGCGAGTTGGTTATCTTCGACGTCGTTTCCAATGAGCTTGTATGCAGTGCCTGTGGTTGCGTCGCAAGCGACAAGTACTATAACAATGAGCATAGTTCAACTTATGCCACCCAATCTGAATTCCGCGATAGATCAAGAACTGGGATGCCCGAGTCACTTGCCATTCATCATAAGGGATTGTCTACCTTGATAGGGGTAGGAGACACTGATGCCAGAGGAAAAGCACTAGAACCAGCACAAAAAGTAAAAATCCAACGGCTACGCACTTGGAATAATAGATCCCAGCTAAATGACTCTATTTCCAGAAATCTTGAAAAAGCTTTAAAATTTCTAAATAATTTTGGTGACAAATTGTATTTAAGCCAGGCAGTCCTGGAAAGCGCGGCCTACATCTACAGAAAAGCAGCAATTAAAAAGCTTGCAAAGGGTAGGTCGACTTTGGGTCTCGTTGGAGCGGCCTTATATGCAGCCTGCAGGGAAACTGCCACGCCTAAAACCATAGCAGATATTGCAGGCGTATGCAATCTATCGAGTAAAGATATCATGTCACATTATAAGTTGATACTCCGAGAGCTCTCATTGCAAATGCCAGTTTTGCATGGCCCAGATTATGTCACGCTCATATCAAACAGATTGAATTTGAGCGAGAAGACAAAGAGAGAGGGACTAAGAATATATTCTAAGGTACAACAGAACAGAATTTCTATAGGAAAAAATCCAAGAGCACTTGCCGGTGCTGTGATATATTTAGCATCGCAAACCTGCAATGAATTTCTCAGACAGGTTGAAATTTGTCAGGTTGCAGATATATCGACCGTTTCCTTGAGAAAGCGCTGCAAGGAGATTAAATCAAACATCATCATATAATCATAGTTTATAAATCTGTGAGGAAAGGTCAACGGCATCCTCTACTGACTTCAGTTCATGATCATTAACACTCATATAAGCCGCTTGAAAATTTGGATAGGGCTCTTGACAAGAAAACAAAGTGATTACAGAACCGTCATGGTCAATCCTAAATCCTTGGCATGGCTCATGCCCTCTTACAATAACTCTGGTTTTTGAAATCCTTAGCCACTTCCTAGATATTTCAATCCCGAAGTGTTTGCCTATGCCTCTTCTAGAATATTCCCACCCATCCCTGTTACTAATGCCTTGTCGAGGATCATTCCATAAAATTTCCTCCATAATGGTATTATTGGTGTATGTTCGCCATGCTGTGGAAAGATGCTCTCTAAACGTATCGTTATAGCTTCCTGTAGGAACACCACCATGTACTAGTAAGAGTGAACCTTCGATTAACGTAGCGAGAGTTAATAGACGAAAAAAGGGCAAGATCTTTTCATTGTAAACTATTTTGCCCCTGTGATAACCGAAATGATCAACTATTTCGGCTGGCAAGTTATGGGAAGGAAATGGAAATTCAATAGGGGCTTCATGATTTCCGCGCATCAAGATAACCGATTCAGGGAATCTTGTCTTGAGAGAACATATTGCATACAGCACTGCAAGCGAATCGGGCCCCCTATCGACATAGTCTCCTAAAAAAATAAGTTTATTGTGTGAGTTTCCCAACATGACGTCGACATTTATCTGGTTTAGAATATGACGCAGCGTAGTTATGTCACCATGGATATCTCCGATTATTACCAACTTGCTAGGTACGCCAAGCTCAACGAAGGATTCCTTAATGCTGCCTCCTGCTATTCGACCCGATTTCCTTTCGTGCCGCAGAATTTCTATGGCACTATCTAGTGACTCTGTCAGGCGGGGTTCATCCATCTCTACCGAGGCCTTATCTAAACCTCCCGGGTTCACGCTATTATGAGAGTGTAGGAGTACAGGTAAATTTAAGTTCTCGTTCGAGGTGAGATTAAAATTTTTGTTTGTGGTAACCCAATGGCAATCTAGGGAGAAGACATTCCAAGTGAAGATAGGGCTGGGAAAGCACTATCTGTCAGCGTTACGATACAACTTTACGAACCCAGATTTGATTATCTTGATAAGTGACCGTCACATTGTTTTCTTTTCTGCTAAATAATATTTCTCTCTAATATAGTTTCACTCACGTTAAATGGAATGCGTTGTATATATCGGTCAATGAAGAACAGGAGCCGCTATGAGGTGATCGCGGCGATTCTCAAATCAGCTGGTAGAGACGAAACTCGTACAAAAATAATGTATAAAGCAATGCTTAGCAACGACCAATGTAAAATTTACCTAGACTCTCTCTTGGATAGCGGCCTAATTGCGGGTTCTAACTCCGGCAATAAAGTGGTTTATAGGATTACCCAAAAGGGAAGTAAGTTTCTGTCTTATTATGATCAAATGCGTTTGCTACTGCCTGTCATCGTGGAAGAGAACTATGAAGGCAATCTCTACCACTCAAATATATGAACTTTCTAAACTAATGGTATAAGATTCGTTACAGGAAATCCAAATAATTTCTCAACTTCTATTGCCAAGATTGGAGATACGGGGTATAATGTTCTTAAAACCAATGTACCGTTTATGACTACTATTTTCAAACATATGTCAACTATTTCCGAAGACCACGCAAGCGATTCACTTTTTCTAGAGATAACTATCGATAGATCAAAGTTTTGTCTTCCTAGCCGTAGAAATTCTAACATACTATGAGTGCCTAACCCTTGAAGGTGACCTAGTGACATGGCACAAAGGACGAGCTTATTTGGGTTGTTTTGCTGTTCCTTGGTAATACTTTCATTTAATCGTCGCATGAGATTTTCGTTTTGATTTCTATCGCTACTGACCGATGAATCGTCAGCCGAGTCCTTAGAAGCAGGTCCGATCCGAAGGAACTTACCTGACCCCATCTGCGCAACTGATATGCACGATTTCATGAATTTGTTGGCAGTCACTGAACCAACTTCTTCAGGAGGTTCAAAGAAAACAACGTTTCCTGAAGCGAGGAACGCCTGTATAACTCTTAAAAGAAATACCATCGCCACTTCAATGCTAATATTTGAATCCACTTCCAAGATCACTAGGGCCCTCCTGGGAATACCCCCTCCGAGATTCAAGTCAAGCTCATCATATCCGCTTTTGATAAGACCATGCTCAAGCATTGTGATCGGCAAATTTCTTATGTTATTTTTGAAGTGAGGGGAACTGACTGAATCAAGTTCTATTCCAAAGTGTTGCGGGTTATACGTTTGAAAGCTTCGAAAACTACATTTGTCGAGTGTAAAAAGATATGAAGGTTTGGTTATCCTGACACCGCGCAATTTCAGAAGTGAGATTTCTCTAATCCTGGCGTATCCTCTTTCTACTTTGTCTAACCTTACTACTCCATCAACTAGATTGTCTAGAGAACTATCGGCTGGGTCTTCGTTTACGAATATTAGTTTAGCGCCTGCCCTTTCTCTCCATGTCTGTAGTACCCTTTCATTGTTCAGCCGCGCTTCTCTGTCCATAAACGACGCCACCGCGTCCCAGCTGTCTATAATTATTAGGGGAGACTTTACATCCATGAGTTCATTGGTGATTCTTTCAAATAAAGATTCAGGTTCGTCCAGGCGAGCATCCTCAAAGTTGATAGGGACTTCGGTATCACTTATCGACTGACCCGATATTCTTTCTTTTTGGTTCTCTACATATTTACTAATCCATGGATAAGATATCGACAATTGTCTTGGAGACACTCGCGTACAGATATAAAAGAAGTTACTTTTGATCTCTAGCGCCTTTAAGATAGTAAGGGAAAGAGTTGTTTTTCCCGTACCAGCTCCTCCTTTAATGACTAGAGAGTAAGTATCCTTATTTACAAAATATTGAAGCTCGCTAGGTATATATAATGACTTATCGATTCTCGGCTGCCTTGAATGTTTGCGCATTAACTCATCACAATAGCATGAGAATAGGGGTAATAAGAGATTTGGAAAAATAAGGTGAGAAATTTGTTACGGGATATAACAACCGAAAAGCTGCTCGGACCAATTTACAATTATAGGATTAAAATAAGCCACGTGCGTACAATTCCCACTTATCCCGAAAAGACAATTATTCACCAGTTCTGGCAGCGTCTATTAACCCCTCAGCGTAACCGATACTAAGGACTGCGAGCTCTAACTTCCCCGTCCTCAAGAATCTAACTGCATCTTCGATGTAATTTTCAGCATTATTGAATATCTCTGTCAGTCTTCCCCTTTCCTTTGATGTCGGTTCGTTCTCCAAAGCACTTCTTGCCTTGGAAAGCTCAGTCCTAGCCTTCGGGACATATCTTTCGATCATATTTGCAGACTTGTTGTGGACATGAGACGTATTATCTGTAGGCTCATCAATATTGGTTGTAAGAGCTTTGAGTGCATCGATTTCAGCAAAATGGAAAAGCCCGGTTACGATAATAGTGTGTGGTCCCTCCCCGAAATCTTGCGATATTAGGGATTTGATTTTTCCCGAAACCTTTTTCTCATCTTTTAGGCCAATTCTTGATACTATTACAGCAAAAGTTTCTTCATGACAGGCACCGCTTCTTTGATCTCTTTCTAATTCTAACAATGAGGAAAGTGCTTTTTTGGGATCTAGAAAAAATACTTCTTCACTTCCATCCTTATACTCGGTTAGAATCATGGTGTGGTTACCGAGGATCAGGTTGTCGTAGATTGTTCCATATACAGTCACTACCGACTGAGGTTCAGATGTTATTGTAACGGTTCTCCCAAACTTGTACATGTGGAGACCGGTCTCGCCAACTAGAGAACTAATCCCTGATACACCGTGTATTACATTGGCCTTGATAGATTTTTTTACTGCCCTTACGAGTAGATCTGTGTGAGTAGTTGCAATCAGGGGATCTCCGTACGTAATGAGGGCTATTTCCATAGATCTTGCCTTCTCTAGGATTTGGCGCCCATCTTCTAAAAACCACCTTTGGACTACAATAGTATTGGTTTTTCCTTCTTCTTTTCCTATCAAGCTATCCAGGTCATGCAGCTCATCATCTGTAATCGAACTCGTATAGCGTTCTACGTATACGATGTCACATCTTCTAAGAACATCGAGAGAGTGTAAACTAATGCCTCGAACGCCATAAATTCCCAGGCCTATTATCCATAGCATATCCATCTTACTCGCTCCATAGATTATAATTCTTTGAAGTCGCAAATCCTTTCAGATGTAATTTGGTATTCAAATTCCGAAAATAAAGAATGCGGCCTTATCCGATGCGTTCGTTTTTGCTTTTACGCTTACGTGAGTGGTGTAACCTAGAGATATGGAACAAGGCTCTATTGAAAACCTCTATGCTTGAGATAAACTCCGGTATACTCACTTTTTCATCCATCGTATGGGAAGAATGTGGATCTCCCGGGCCGTAGGTTACAACAGGAATATTATATGCGTTTCCTAGTATGTTCATATCTCCTGTGCCCGTTTTTCTGAGAAGCATGGGGCGCTTCTTGCACACATCAATGACCGAAAGGTAGAGAGCGCGCACTAGCGGAGAGTTATGATCGGTCTCAAATGGCTCAGTCATATCCTCTATTCTGTGCGTTGCCTGCACACCATTTTTTAGCGCCGCATCCTTTATGACGCACGTTACCAAGTCATAAATCTCTTTACTGTTGTAGGCTGAAGGCACCCTGATATCCACAGTGATTTTGCATTTTTGGGGAGTCACGTTATGGCTGGATCCTCCAGCGATCTCTGTAAGACTGCAAGTAACTTTTCTTGATTTATCTTCACCTGATTTAATTCCCTCTATTGCCCTCTGCATTGCTCTCCAAAGGTCATATATCTCTTCGATCGAGTTCTTTGCAAGCCAAGGTGCACTAGCGTGCGCACTGGAGCCAACATCACAGGTGAGCCGGAATGAGACTCTTCCTTTGTACCCAATGGTGATATTATTTATGCCGCTTGGCTCACCAAAAATTGCATAATCAATTGTCGACTTGCTTTTAACAATTTCCTTGATCCCAGTTGCATTTCCCTCCTCATCAACTACCCCTGCAAAAACTATGGTACCCCTTTGTTTCGGAAATTCCGAGGCTGCGAGTAACATGGATATCAGAGAGCCCTTTGCATCAGAGGCACCGCGGCCGTACATGTAGCCGTTGGCTATCCTGACTGGGACCCGGCCAGGGACCGTGTCCATATGACCACAGAGCAAGATGATAGGACGACCATTTCCTTTGGTTGCTATAACGTTTCCAACATTATCAATACTGGCATGTTCAAAACCGAGTTCATTGATGGATTTATCCTTCAATAGGCTGGCAAGCTGAGCCTCAGCCCTGGATGGCGTATACTCTTCCAGTGACTTTTTCAATAATTCTACGGCATATGTTGGAGAGACCAATTTTATCTTGTGTCGGCTATAAGTGACCTTCCTGCTGGCATGCGTACTCTACAATCATGCCTGGAATATCTTTGCCGGTGACCTTAACAGTATTCTTAAATTCAGTAGTGTTGTTCACCTCGTGGATGACTAAGCCATCTCTCTCATTCTCCATGAGATCAACACCAACAACTCTACCGCCGACGGCTTTAGAGGCTTTAATGCATATATCTTCTAATTCCTTCGTAATAGGACAAGTCTCAGCTCGACCGCCCAAGGCCATGTTCGTTTTCCATTCATTGTCGCCAGAGTACCGGTAAATTGCTGCGGCAATCGAACCGCCAACTACAATTGCCCTTATGTCTCTTGGCGGTCGGTGTACAAATTCTTCAAAGTAATAAACTTGGTAGAGAGGAAACATATGCTGTCTATCTTCGATGACTGCCTTGGCTGCATCTTTGTCTTTGAGAAGAGCAATTAACCTTCCCCAACTACCAATTGCGGGTTTAATCACTGCAGGGTAGCCTACCTTCTCCAAACCTTGAAGGGCAGATTTTTCAGAAAATGCTGTGACCGCCTTTGGCGTCTTGATATTAGCTCCGTGGAGTACGGCGTGGCAGAACAACTTGTTGCCACAGATTATGGCAGCGTTGAGGGGATTAATAATATCCACCCCCATACCCTCGAGTGCGGCCGTCGAATGAAGACTTTTGAAATAGCTTACTGTTCTCTGTACGACAGTCTTCTCTGCAAAAAAAGGATCTTGTTGATTTAAGTCAATAACAAGGTCCTTACAGTCAAGTAGGTGACACTCTTTGACCCCTTTTCTCTTGGCCGCCTCATACAGCGACTTTTCCTCCCATCGAATCGTATCATATAAGATGACAAGAGAAGCGGACGAACAACGAGAAGTTGACACCTTGATTCTATTGGCCCCAGTCTTCACCAACAGTCTGGGCGGGTCTTATTGTGAACCCTTGGTCTGACTTAACTAATTCATAGCTTGCTCCACAGTCTGGGCATGTTACGATTTCACTTTCAACAGAATCCTCTGGCACCTTGATTTCTGCTTCACACTCTGTACATTTTACCATTTTGTTACTCCTTCATCGGTATATCGGGTGAAGCATTATTAAGTATCTTTCTTTCGAGCCGATCATCTAAATATAATTCAAGGATGTCGCCCATTCGCAATTCCTTCATACCCCTGGCAAGGGTTTTCGCATCTTGCTCATTAGTTTCCAGGCCGAGCAGTGATAATAGATAGGCTGCGCCATTCTTCCCTGCGAGTTCGCCGAACACGATTTTCCGCCGATTTCCAACTGTTTTTGGTTCGAGAATTTCATATGCTGAGGGATTTTTGAGTATTGCAGCAAGATGCGTCCCCGCTTTATGTTTATATGCGCTATCTCCAACAATTGGTTTTGATTCCGGTATGTCCAAGTTTGTGTATTGTGAGACTGTTCTTGACAAATCTTTTAACATATGGAGTCTGAGTCGATTGCTTGATTTGTAAATCAGTGTTAGGGCAACTGCTGTTTCAGCAAGATTCGGGATTCCTGTTCGTTCTCCTAACCCGTCTATTGTAGTATGGATTTGGCTCGCTCCAGCTTCACATCCTGCTAATCCGTTTGCAAGAGCCAGCCCGACATCGTTGTGACAGTGGACATCTAGTAATGTTCTGGAAGAGTCTATATTATTATGTACCATTTTGACCAGGTTGTACATACCTCTGGGGCGCATGATCCCCACCGTATCAGGGATGCTGATCCTTTCCATGTTTCGCTTGTTCATCTCCTTACATATGTCAACTAGGAATGTGGGATCTGTTCTGCTAGCGTCTTCCATAGTAAACCTAGCCTTTAATCCGTGAGCTTTAATGTAGTCAGCTACCTCGAGAGCCCTAATCTTGGCCTCTTCCCTAGATATCTTCAACTTTGCAGATAAATGGACGTCAGAGATTCCCAAGTACGTTGCGACCCACGTGGCGCCGCATTTGATAGCAATATCTACGTCAGATTTAGTTGCTCTGACGTGGGCAACAATATCAGCTCTGAGCCCTTGCTTTAGAATAGTTTTAGTAGAAATAAGATGTTCCTCTGAAATTACCGGACTTATCTCAATTTGATCCACGCCAAAAGAATCTAGCATCCATGCTATCTGTATTCTTTGTTTCGTTGTAAAAGACACTCCGGGATGTTGTTCTCCTTCACGAAGCGTCGAATCAAGAATGGTAATTATTTTTTTATCCTTCTCCGATTCGTTATACTGGTGAGCATAGTAGTTCGCATCCTCCGACACTAGCGACATTATTGGCACAACTCATTTCAGACCTGTTATAAACCTTTTCGCATTATTGCTTGCGTATTCCTAACGTTTGGCCGGGTATTACTCTGACAATCGGCAGAATGGGAAACGAACCTGAATCACTGATGCATTGTCCTCAGTACAATAACAGTATTAGTATCAGAAACCCCCTCTATTCTTCGCACATCATCAATGCAACGATTAATTTCAGCAACGGAAGAGGAGCTTATAATAGCCGCAATGTCGTATTGCCCAGTAATTTCGTATATCACTTCTACCCCATTTAAGCTCATTAGGGCAGTAGATACTGTCGAGGTGTCTGATGTCGATGTCACTGAAATAAGTGTAATGGCGCTGGTTCTATTTTTGTTATCCAATTCAACGGTAAACCGCTTAACTATTTTTGTATCCATGAGATTTTTTACTCTTCTCCTGATTGCTGACTCCGACAGCCCAATTTCTTTAGCAATTTCAACAAATGGTTGACGTGAATTAATTTTCAGAATAGAAATTATCTTTTCGTCGATAGGATCTAGTAGATTAGACATTCCTTCTCTTCTCCTCGGCTAATAGGAGGTTATCCATAATTTCTAGCGCCGTAGAAATTGTCGTTTTATCCATTAACAACGGAGGTAGCAGCCTGAGGATATTTTTCCCCGAGTAGAGCATCAGTAGACCGTGATTTATTCCATCAAGTAGCAGATTCCTTACGTCAAAACGCAATTCCATCGCCAACATTAAACCCAGCCCTCTCACTTCTCTGACTATTCTATGCTTGTCCTTCAGTACTACGAGGCCCTCCTTGAAGTATGCGCCTGCCTCCGCAGCGTTTTCAACTAATTTGTCCTTTGTTAGTGCATCTATGGTCGCAGACCCAGCAGCGCACGCAAGAGGATTCCCGCCGAATGTCGAGGAGTGTTCTCCTACCCGGAGTGATTCAATTATTTCTGGCTTGCTCAGTGTCAGACCTATGGGAACGCCCCCTGCCATCCCTTTTGCTAGACACATTATATCAGGTACCGCATTCCAGTGTTCACCCGCCCACATCTTGCCTGTCCTTCCGAGACCGCTCTGAATTTCATCGAATACTAGGACAATACCAAGCTTGGTACACGCTTCTCTTATGTGCCGAAGCAATCCTTCCGGAGGAAGAATAATGCCTGTCTCGCCCTGAATGGGTTCTATAATAATTGTTCCTATAGTTTCATCTATGGCCTGCTCTATATCTAAACTTGTATACGGAACGAACTTTACTCCTTCTAGAAGGGGCGCAAAAGGCTTACGATACTTTTCGCTATAAGTCACAGAAAGTGCACCAAAAGTTTTCCCGTGATATCCACCTGTCATAGAAATGATACCTGCCTTTCCAGTATATTTCCTTGCAAATTTCAATGCTGCTTCCACTGCCTCCGCACCACTGTTGCTAAAAAAGATCTTGTTAAGTCCCGGGGGCGCGATGGACTGCGTTTTTTTTATGAAATCCTCTCTAGTGTCATTATACAGGGACATGTGACATACAAGAAGTCTTTCTGCTTGATTCTTGATAGCATCAACAACTCTCGCGTTGCAATGGCCCACGAGAGCAACGCCGTAACCTCCCATGCAATCAATATATTCCTTACCAAGATTATCCCATACTCTAGCTCCCGAGCCACGGTCTATATTAACTGGAAATTTCTGATAGAGGCTGGGAGTATTATGATCTTCTTCGCTCATGTTTTACTGATCACTGTGCAGTTAAGATGATTTAGTGCAGTGGACACTGGAGCAGCCACTTTCCCGGATCCTATAATCGCCTCCTCAACTCCCATCTCCAATGCTTCCGTGCAGGCAAGCACTTTCTTCTCCATTCCAAATCCGATTGAAGGGATTATCGCCTTAGCCTCCGCGAGGCTCATGTGGGATACGATACTATGATTCAAAATTAAGCCTTCCACATTTGTTAGAAAAATTACCTTATTGGCACCTATTCCAGCCGCTATGTTTGCTGCCGCTCTATCTCCATCTACGTTTAGGAAATCGAATTCATCACTGAACGCGACGGGGGAGACAATAGGGAGAAATCCATTGTTTGCTATAACATTCAACAATAATGGGTCAACTCCACTTATTTTTCCTGTAAAACCTCCCTCTATTGCCATTTTTCTACCTTTGTCATTTAAAATAAGGAGTCTCTTTTTACGGCTAGCCTTCATTAGACCGCCATCAATACCTGAAATTCCGACGGCTTTTATTCCCTGTTCCAGGAACATTTTTACAATTACTTTATTTATTTTTCCTGCCATTACCATTGTGTAGATTTCGGCAGTTTCTCTATCGGTATATCTGCTTTTAACTCCTCCAGGAGATATCACAAAATTCTGTTCTTTGCCTAACTTGAACGCGGTGTCCGTTACATCTTTCCCTCCGCCGTGAACTAGCACCAATTTCTCCCTAGCGAATATTTTTTTAATATCCGGAATAGTGCTAGGATTAAGATCACGAATGATGCTTCCGCCTAGCTTCACAACTATCATACCGGGGTTACAGGGGTGTAATTTAACCCATCCTTCTCGTCGTACTGAAACATAACATTCATGTTTTGTATTGCCGATCCGGCTGCTCCTTTCATTAGATTGTCTGATGCAGAGAGTGCTACGATTCTCTGGTTATCTTCATCTATATCAAAACCAATGTCGCAGAGATTTGATCCTATTACGAATTTGGGATCAGGAAATTTGTAAAGACCTTTTTTATCTCGTATGAATCTGATGAATGGCTCATTTTTGTAGGAGCTCCTAAACATTTTCCATAAATCTACTTCTGAAACACTCCGATCCATAAATGTATGGTTAGTAGTTAGGATTCCCCTGACAATATTGACAGCATGGGGACTCAGGCTAATCTTGATGTCCTTCTTTGCAACTAGGCTAAGTTCCTGTTCAATCTCACCTGTATGTCGATGTTTTGCTGGTTTGTATGGTCTTATGACACCGTATCTCATTGCATGATGAGTTCCTGCATTGGCCTGGGCGCCTGCACCAGAAGATCCTATTTTACTGTCAACAACTATGTGATTGGTTTCTATAACTTTGTTTTCAACAAGAGGCTTGATCGCAAGAAGGGACGTGACGGCCATGCATCCAGGACAGGACACTAACTGAGATCTCCTTATCTCCTCTCTATGCAATTCTGGAACTCCGTATGCAGACTTAGCGAGGAGCTCGGGGAAAGGGTGCTCCCAGCCATACCATTTTACATAGTCTTTAGGATTTCTCAAACGAAAGTCGGCTGATAAATCGATTATCCTGATTCCTCTTGTGTATAGCTCTTTAACTACCGTGTTTGCTTTTCCATGTGGGACTGCGGTGAAAACTAAATCACAGGAATTGACTAACTTTTCAACATCCATTGGAGAAAAAGTCAAATCTATGAAACCTTTTAGGCTTGGATGAACTCTATGCACATATTCCCCGGCCCTTTGTCGGGATGTCACCGTGCTCACTTCGGTCTCTGGATGAGAAACAAGGAGGCGTAACAGTTCACCGCCGACATAACCTGATGCCCCAACGACTCCAACTTTCATTATCTGTTTCTTGGTTCTCTGTTAATAGCACACTTTATGAATTTTGTCATATTAGTGAAGCGATCTCTCGGCTACGGTTATTTCAGTGGCAATAACACTTCATGACTTCTCAGGTTAGCTCTTGGCGATCTTTATCGCATAATCTAAAATTGCATCAGCAATATCCACTTCCGAAACATCTTGAGCACCCCTAAATTCTACGGTATTATTTATTTCATGTACCAAAAGACCTCGACCCCTATCTTCCATGAGATCTACGCCAAGGATACCTCCACCTACGGATCTTGCGGCCCTGAGAACGATATCTTCGAGCTCATTTGTTATTGTAGCTTTTTCCGCCTTCCCTCCCATGGCTACATTTGTTCTCCATTCATTACCCGGAGAGTAGCGATAAATCGCCGTAACTACGTTGTCACCTACTACGATACATCGTACGTCACGCGGAGGCCTGTCGACCATCTCTTGAATATAGTAGATGCGGGATAGAGCATTCCCGTTTTCTTCTCTCATCTCGACTAAAATATTGGCAGTCTCTTCATCTCGAATTGGAAACACTCCTCTCCCCCAAGACCCGATGAGTGGCTTAAGAACAGCAGGGTATCCCATTTTGTTTAACATCTTCCTTGCACCCTCCGCGCTGAATGCGAAACCGGTCTCAGGAGTTGGTATATGGTGCTTAGCAAGATGTAAGGAAGTTACTAATTTGTTTCCACAGATTTCTCCTACGTTGAAATTGTTTATTACCTTGTAGCCCAGGAATTCCAGGCACGAGGTAAGATATAGGCCCCTGAAATAGCTTACCGTCCGCTGGAGCACTATGCCTCCAAATTGCAAATCGCTTTTCCTACTAGTGGTACTTAAGATTAGATTCTTCGCGTCTATTAACTGCGCGTGTAGATTCTTTTTTATTGCCTTATCATAAAGAGCCCTCTCTTCGAATCGCAACTTGTCGTAAATTATACATATTTCTACCATCTACTGGCCCCAATCTTCACCTATAGATTCTGCGGGCTTTAACTCTACTCTTTCCTCCGTCTTCGAGGCAATCTCAAAATCAGCCCCGCAGTCAGGACAGGTTAAGATCTCTCCTACCACTGCGTCATCAGGAGCATTTATTTCTGCACCGCAATCCTTACATTCTATCTTCAACTGTCTCCCTCCTCCATTTGTTTGTGAGACACTTCCTTATTTGCTATGGCATTTGCCATTATTGTTTGTAACCCCCACAATTCAACGAATCCCTTCGCCAATCCCTGGTCAAAGGCCGACGAGCCACCGTAAGTTGACATGTTGCTCTTGTATAGGGAGTATTCAGACTCTCTACCTGTTACACGCAAACATCCATTGTGCATCTTGAGTTTAACTTTTCCATTGACCCTTTCTTGTGTTTCCTCTATAAACTTATCCAGGTCCACCCTAAGCGGATCATACCAAAGACCTGAGTAAACAAGCCAACTCCAACTTTCCTCAACAATTGCCTTAAAGCGAAGTTCATGGTTGGTCAGTACCATTTTCTCCAAATCCCTGTGCGATTCAATTATCGCAAGGGCGGCGGGAGCCTCATAAACCTCCCTAGACTTTATGCCTATAACTCTATCCTCAATATGATCGATTATACCTACCCCGAATGAGCCGACAATACGAGTCACGCGTGCAATCAAATCGTTTATGTTTGTCCTGTTACCATCGATAGAAACGGGAACACCTTTCCGAAATTCTATTTCGATTTCGCCGATACCATCTTTGTGGAACGATACAAATCGGAATGCGTCCTCGGGAGGTTCAAGAAATGGATCCTCTAACTCACCTCCCTCTATCGACCTACCCCAGATGTTCTCATCCACACTATATTTTTTAGCCTCGTCACTGACTGGAATATTTTGTTCCTTTGCAAATGTCATCTCTTGATCTCGTGTAAGATTCATATCCCTTATAGGAGCAATAATCTTGAGTTTCGGATCCATCGCTCGAATCGCGAGATCGAACCGCACTTGGTCGTTGCCCTTACCGGTACAGCCGTGTGCGACATTTGGAGCATCTTCCTCCTGTGCGACCTGTACTAGTTTAGAGGCGATTAAAGGTCTAGCCAAGGCGGTACCGAGCGGATATTTATTTTGATACAACCCATTGGCCTTGATCGAAGGAATTATGAAATCCCTTGCAAACTCTTTCTTTAGGTCAACAAAAATATGCTTCAGACAACCAGCCGATCGAGCTCTCTTCTCGATCTCATAAAAGTCATCATCCTGACCGCAGTCTACTGTTAATGTAATAACATCCAAATTATGCATGGTCTGCAAATACCTTATGCAGACCGTTGTATCTAGCCCACCTGAATAGGCAAGTACTACCCTCTGCTCAGCCATACTACAGGCGCATCCTTTTATGGTATTAAATTTATATCTTATGCTTCACGGCTTGATCTGAGAGGAAGTCCCAAAGGGCATCCAAAAGAATTATGGGATAGATCTGCTGTATAGCTATGCAATACATTTTCAGATAGATAGGTAAAGGGGGGGCTGGAGAACTGGTATAATTCAATCTCATCAGGCAAACGATAATACTACCGATAGAATAAATTGTTCCCAGTTGCTACAATATCTCGATAGTTGTTAATTGCCATGTACCGCCGATACACCCTTGATGAAGTAAAGCACAAAATTACGAGTCTTCTGCAAGGTAACAGCGCAGGACTGTCGGGTGTGGAACTTGCAGAAAAAACTGGAATCAATAGGATGACAATGTCCAAATATCTAAACGTCCTGCTGACTCTCGGTCTTGTAAGGAGAAAAAAAGCAGGTCCGGTCAATATATGGTATTTGAACTCGGGCATCACCGATCTTGAATTTCCAATTAATTACCTCGAAATACAACAAAACTATATGACAGCTACTTTCCAAAATGACCCAGAAAAGTCACATGGGGTGATTCTGAGCGCACTAAATTCGACCCCGGATAAAATAAAAGTCCTAAGCGAGGTCATTATCCCTACTTATAATACTTTGAATGAGCTTTATGATAGGGGGCGCCTTGGAGAGACAGAGAGGACATCAATACTAACCACTCTAGCAGATACAATTGAACTGATAAAATTTAATTCGCAGGTAGAAAGCACAATGCAGAATGCGCATGTCCTTTTTGTAGCTGGTTCTGAGGATAGAATTGTTTTGGCAAAAAGCGGCGCCGTTGAGCTCAAAATGCTCGGTTGGAATTCTTCATACATAGGAAACGTTGAGCGACTTATAGATCCCTTCTTTGATATTGATTTCCAACGTTACATCATAAAATCATGGAACGAGAAAAGAGGGTTGATGATATTATGCATTTTCTCATCTCAAGAGAGTTCTCTGCGTTTTCTATCGCTTGCTGCAAGCTCTCTCAAGACCAAGCTTAAGGGGGAACTATATACCGTAATATTCACCACGTCAGAGTTGGCGAAAAGGCATGAAGATATAGGGGCCGATGCAGCATTTAACAATATACAATCATTAGTTGAGTGGTGTGAGAAAAAATATAGCACCTATAGAGGATAATAATTCATAATTGATTATAATAGATAGCAAGGCACCGATAACGAGTTGCCCCTAATGGTCGGCATTATTTCTTATTCACTGGAATTAGCAGGTCTATATCCGTGTTGTACCTGATTAGCAAGTTATGTGGGTTCTACTCGTTCTACATAATGCTTTTATTAGGATTTAGAGAGAGAAGTAGAGAGTTATTAATTGGTGAATTTCTGTCCTGAATGCGGCGGAGATTTGAAATTTGATCCTGCCAGCAAAGACATGATCTG
>DASTCR010000052.1:0-6757 GCA_035710925.1 Nitrososphaeraceae archaeon
AAAATTAAAATACCATGTCTCCGATCTGTTATATAGGGAAACATGACTTGTGAAGCACTTGTTATAGGAAGTGTTGCAGGATTAGCTTTGACAGCTGGAGTACTTTCATTTCAGGTATTGATGGATAGGAAAGCAGCACAAAAAGAAGGCAAGAGAAAGGTGACTGCCAGTGGTATTGTTACTAAATTAGCACAATAAATCTTTCATCCTCTTTGTAAAACTCATTGTTTCTAAATTCTTAGTTACTACCACTTCTAATCACAACTAATTTGTCTGATCCTGATTCAGCACCCCATACCTCGCCAGGCACGCCGAGAATTTGACGCACATTAGCTTGAGGGCTGGGAAATGGAAACACGCTAAAGGTCTCCTGGGTTGGA
This sequence comes from Nitrososphaeraceae archaeon, assembly GCA_035710925.1. GTDB lineage: Archaea > Thermoproteota > Nitrososphaeria > Nitrososphaerales > Nitrososphaeraceae > TH5893. The sequence continues at coordinate 381 of DASTCR010000052.1, forward strand.
TCAAATCGTACCATAGCATTTGCTCCAAAATCACTCAACCAAACCATATCCTTATCATCTACGTAAACCGCGTAGGGCATAGGATTATTACCGGGTAGACGCCACTCCCTCCATTCTTGTGTAGCTGGATTATAGACAGCCACCTGACCTGCATTCCACTCACTTATCCAGATACGCCCTTGTGAGTCAGACCAAACACGCCTAGCCCCCTGATCAGGAGTAGGTGGCTCTAACACACTAGGTATACCAGTTTCCAAATCAATACGAGCAATATAGCTTCCAGCTAATGACGCATAATAAACAGAGCCATCAGGAGCCGTTGATATACCATAAGGCCCTTGACCACGGGGTGCATCAAAAACCTCTACATGTCCATTGACAGGATTAAGTCGACCATAAATTCCACTTTGTCCAGTAAACCACAACGTTCCATTCTTATCAAAGGTGGCTGTATTGAGGTTAGCGTAGCCAGTATCCTCTGGCAAAGTAAATACCCTGACTTCCCGAGTTTGTGGATCAACTCGTACAATAGCATTCAAACCTCCATCGGTAATCCAAGGCGCACCATCAGGCCCTACAATTACACCATGAGGAGCAGATCCTTGACCAAGAGCAATATGTTCAGTTCTGTTAGTCGAAGGATCGAGCCGCCCTAGTTCACCTGATCCTTGAGATGTATACCATATAGTACCATCTACAGCAGGTGCTACATCGTGAGGACGAGAGCCAGTTGGAACTGGGAATTCTTGCAATACAGGCTCTGATGACCGTGCCGCAGCTGTGGCATATGCTGCCTTTATTTCAGATCTTTCTAACCGCTGTGATATTGTTGATTCATTACTCAGAGCAAAAGCTAAGTATGATATCCCTGATATTCCTGTAGCAGTACCAGTGATTCTAACATAAACAGAAATGCTGGCAACTACTAATAATAGTATCATAGTTATTCCACAAAAATAATAGAATCGCATATTCTTTCTATCTTACCTTTCTACCCTACCGCATTATTTAGATTGATCATAAGGATATGGAGTTATACTAATATCTCTCTCTAATTTATTATAAGAAGTTATAATAAGGTTGTAAGAACCATGTCTGTGACTTCTAAAACTATTAGCTTGCGGGTACCAGTGAATATAGTCTTTCGCGCTCTTAAAGATACACGTCTAGAGAAAATCTATCCTGAATTCTTTGTTGGAATTACAAGAAAGCTCTCAACCGATAAGGAAAATAAAGAACTCGAATTTAAAACAACTATCCATGAAAGTCCAATTCGAATAGTTGAAAAATTCAGATTAACAATATCCAGATATACAAGTACGGAGGTGGAATACGTTACTGAAACAAATGTAGAGGAGGATGATATAGTGGTACAATCAATAGTGCAGACCCATATAGCAAATATTATTTATTCACTATTGATGCTTGAGACAGGATATATTAATGGATTGATAGAAAAGAGAAAATGAATGAATGAATCATGAATGAATCATGAATGAATGAACCATCTGATTACTCATGTCTAAAAGAGTGGTTCAATATTGGGCTTTTTCTAAGATGGCTCCAATCCATTTTACAGTTTTAATCAGTCTGTCTATTTTCATACATTCGTTTGGCGAATGAACCCTATTGAGTATGTCACCACCTCCTATACAAACACAAGGAACCTTTAAAATATCATGAAAGTAATACATCGGTCCAGTTCCCGCTGATGAGACGCTAATGATCGCTTCACGATAGATTTTGTTAGAAGCTTCTTTAACAATATTTACAAATGGATGATTTATTGAAGTTCGTGCTGCTGGCTCTCCGTCCAATAATTTTATCTCTAAATTATTATCACCGCCATCAATTTTTTCACTATCTTTATGATTTGCATAGCCATGCTCTTGTAGATGTTTCTTGAGCCTCTCAAACTGTATTTCTGGAACCATATCAGGAACAAGACGAAAATCCAATTTGGCTATAGCTTTGGACGGAAGAACAGTCTTTGCTCCTTGACCACCATATCCAGAAGCTAACCCGCAAATATTGCACGTCGGAGTTCCTGCAAAGGCTTTTTTAGCTTCAAAACCTGTGATGTTATTTAGAAAACTTTCTATACCATGTTCTTTTTTTATTGCATTCTCATCAAATGGTTCATTTTCAATCATAGAAAGTTCCTCAGAAGTGAAATCACGCATCTCTTTGTACCATTCTTTTATCAAAATTCTCCCATTTTTATCTCTCAGTGTATTCAATGCTCTAATAAGTTGCCAAGCAGGATTTTCGATTAATACTGCTAAACTAGAATGGGTATCCATAGAAGGACCTTTTGCAACAAGTTCTACTGATAAGATGCCTTTTTGGCCTAAGGATATGATGGGTCTTTCTTTCGAATCTATAAAGCCACCCTCCCACACAACTGCATCACATTCAAATTTCTTTTTGTAGACTGAAAGATATTCTTTCAGATGCAAACTTCCAATTTCCTCTTCTCCCTCAACAAGAAATTTGATATTACAAGGGACATCTCCCATTTTTTTTAGATAATATTCAACTGCTTTAATTCTTGTAATTAATTCACCTTTATCATCTGCTGCTCCACGTCCAAATATGTAGTTCTCTTCTACTTTCCCACTAAACGGATCTGATTTCCATAGCTCAATAGGATCTACTGGCTGTACATCATAATGATTATAAAATAAAATAGTCCTGCCATTTGGGTTTGCTTTGGATTTAACTTCACCATATACTAGTGGTGGAACATTGGTATCAGTCTCAATATCAGCATCAGCGATCCCATCAATCCCTTTGCTTTTATTGTAAAAATACATAATTTCTGTAGTAATACCAGCCTTGCGCATGATACTAGCCACAATGTTTGCACAATCTAAAAGTCCCTGTTTTATAGCAGACACACTGGGCTGTCTGATAAGTAATTGTAAGTCTGCTATAATATCATCCCTCCAAGAATCTTCAAGCTCATCTAATTTACTCAAAAATAAATTCTCCCCTGATTGATGTAATTATTAATATTTGCTAGCATTTCCTATTAACTATTTGACATAAGAGATAGTATAGAATACTAACTAACTTATGTCTAAGATAAATATTTTTGGTACTTTAATTGAGTTTAATATCTTTGACCAAGTCTAAAAAACAAGAACAACAATAATCACAAATGATAACCATATCTTCAATAATAACAACAACAACAGTATTCATTTATTATGAATGAATGGAACAATAGTGAAGCATAAGAAGGAAAAAGGTTATCTCATCCTCCTTTTACTATTTTACTATCTTGCCGCTATTATTTGTGAATTCTACAATATTATGATCTTGTTGGTAGGCATAGTAGATGAGCTCGTACAGGTCCACCCAACGTGGAATAATTCATATCTTTTAAATATATTCTGAGCACTTTAATCATCGGATGACATTGGACGGCCTATACAAAAACCATACAGTTCTAACTGATGATTACAATTTAGGGCATTGGCTAATGAAATGTAATGTAGACTGGGAAACATCTCACATCTATAATAGAAACAGAAGCATGATATTATTTGGATTTTGGGAAAATGTAATTCATACTCTTGATACCAAGATTACTGATAAGATGATTGTTGATGCAAATAGATATGCTGTTGAAATGGATATGCCATTTCCGAGGAAACTATTCGAACGTGTAGTAGATGAACTAAATGGCAGAATCCCACTCTGTGTTCAAGCATTACGTGAGGGTACTTTTGTCCCAAAAGGGACACCATTTGCCCAAATCAGTAATACTGTAGAAGGTTTTGGTGAATTAGTATCTTGGTGGGAAGGAATGTTTGTGCATTCATTTTTCCCATCGGGTTGCGCGACTATGGCCTTTGAAATGCGAAGATATCTTGAGAAAAATAAATACAGACTTACAAAAATTCATTCATTTGGATTTAGGGGATATCAGTCATTAGAGTCTGCATACTGGGGTGGCATGGCTTGGTGTCTATTTCTGCCCGGAACTGATGATTTTCACTTAAAGCAGCATCTTCCGACCAGTATCAAAATTTCGTCTATAAACGCTATGGCCCACAAGGTAGTTCAACAGTTCGATTCAGAGATTGACTCCTACAAGTATGCAATATCTGCAATTGCTGATCGGAAAGGAAAAGAGTGGCGTATGCTGTCTATGGTGATAGATACGTACGATGCTTGGCAGTTTATCGAAAAATATATGCCCGAAGTAGTCTCATTTGCACTTGATAATAAAGTACATCTTGTTCTAAGGCCAGATTCTGGCAATACTCTTGAGCAAGGAATAGCGATCTTGAAGTATAAGAGTTCTAATAAAATAGAACGTCTGTCGTGCATCATAGGTGATGATATGGATTTTGAAAGGGTAAAGTATTTTGATACAGAATTATTAAAAGCAGGTCTTAATCCAAACGATATGACTTATGGGATAGGTTCTGGTTATTACAACCATATTGATAGAAACCTTCTAGGATTCAGCATGAAGACAGCATTTTCAAATAAGAAGCCAAGAATGAAATTCTCTGCATCTGGTAAAACGTCTTTACCCGGGCAAGTTAGATTAGCATATGACGAAAAAGGGAGGATGAAAGTATATCCATATAATTTATCAAAACAAAATGATGACGAGAATACTACTCCTAATCTATATGAGACAGTATATTTCTTTGATCCATTTGTTCCTGGTAATACGCCGGTGATAAAGCACCCACATTATGAAGAGACCTGGAATAGAGCACAAACTTTGTTACACGAAATTGACAAATATACGCAGGAAAAAATAGTAGTATCAGATGAGATTTTAAAGATAATGAAAGAGATAAAGCAAAACTATATGCCCATGACAACTAGAGTAAGCATTTAGCATCAAGATTATACGAATGTTAAAATATGTTCTTTAGCAGCATGTCAGAAAAACCATGAAGACCTTCGAAAGGAGAGAATGTCAGAATTTGGCTCTTTGGATTCAACCATTATCTTCTCCTTTATCATAGATAGTTTCTCTTTGTTTGTCTGAATAAACTTGATAGCATCAGCAATAAAACAACACCATTTGTTGTTAGGTTACAACACTCTTAACCAATCATATTAAACAATGCCGCAGCCTGGTTCCGACTTCACCTGTAGTCATTATGCTTAAGGTTTTAACCCTTAAAATATATGTTGTTTATTTGGTACATGCAATGCAGAGGAGCTTTAATGATTGGTGGAATACTGTTCCAAGCGACCTACAGAATAAGGCTCGCAAAGGGGATGAGGCAAACAAGCCCTTGCTAAACCAAGTTAACTATGCACTATTGCATCTTCATTTAGCTGGCAAACATGATGCCAAGCCATCTCATGAAGAGCTGAAAGATTGGTTGCATAGCGGTCAAGTAGATGTAATTAGAATGAACAAGTAGCTTCACATAACTCCATCCACATAACTCTATCACACAATTTTTTCTTTTTCTTTTCTTAATATCAAAGTCGTAACATGTGGTCCTCGTAAACCCTATTTTTAGATGTAAGCAAACATCTCATTGAATATTATATATGTGATAAGTATTACTATCTGTAATGGTGACTATTTTGGCTAACAAAAGTGGTAACAAGTTATTATTATCATTGAGGCCTCCTCACCTATTCTTTGCAGCACTTATTTTCACATCCATCATTTTGGAAACTGAATTTAACGTAGCTACGAATGTAGCTGGTGCACAGGAATCTGATCAAGTACAAAAACTTTGGGAAACTCCAGCACAGCTGAAGACTCCAGAATCAGTGCTCTATGAACCTATTGAGAATGTATTGTTTGTTTCCAGTATAGATGGAAAGCCAGACGAAAAAGATGGACAAGGATTTGTCTCTAAAGTCTCTCCTGCTGATGGGAGCATACTTGAGTTAAGCTGGGTGGTAGGATTAAATGCTCCAAAAGGTATGGGTGTTAGCGGCGATAATAGTAAATTATATGTTTCAGATATAACTGACCTTGTTGAGATTGATATTGCTAGTGGACAGATAATCAATCGGCACAGTGCACCAGAAAGTGCATTTCTTAACGATGTAGCATCAGATAAACAAGGAAATATCTTTGTATCTGATACCGGTACTAATACTACTTACAAACTTGAAAATAATAATACTGCTCTACGAAAATGGTTACGGACACCTGAATTAAACAGTCCGAATGGATTGTATATAGATAATATTACAAACAAACTTGTAGTTGCATCCCTAGGTGGCTCTCTGAACTTGGTGGATTTGCAAAACAAGACTATAACTAAGCTGGGAGCACAAGTTCCTGCGGGAAGTCTTGACGGCATAGAAGCCGATACTAGTCAAAATCTTTACTATGTTACTGATTGGACTGCAGGAAAAGTTTATGCTGTTAA
>DASTCR010000053.1:0-5891 GCA_035710925.1 Nitrososphaeraceae archaeon
ATGCCTAACTACTAAAACATCTGTTTTTTCAACAGGGAATGCCCTCATTGAATTCTCTGGAATATCACTACTTTTGCAAATCTTAAAAAGCATAGCTTCTAAATGAGTGGAAGATAATGGGAAAGGTTTTATAAATTGTGAGAGCGAGTTTGCGGATACAGCAGCTATCTCTAATGCATAATTCTTGTCGACTAATACACCCACGCTATACCCCCGTGACCAGTTTATATGTAGAAAATATACAATAGTTAGACGTTGATGCTAAGAGCCGATGCATTGAAATCTGCTGACTATATCGGAAAGAGTGTCACAATAAGGGGCTGGGTATATAGATTACGCAAGCAGAAGGAAAATACATTTCTGATCGTGCGCGACGACAGAGGCGGAGTAATTCAAAGCGTACTTCCTACTAGCATTGTGCCGGCTAACTTGACAATTGAATCATCGGTCCAAATCACCGGAGTATTAAACAGAGATAAAAGAGCCCCAGAGGGAGGATATGAAATTAGGGGAAATAATATTAAGACTTTCAACATAGCGGATTCGGATTACCCGATTGGTGAATTTCAAAGCGTCGATCTTCTCTTGGATAATCGACATTTAGCCCTAAGAGCAAGAAAAATGGTAGCCATCGCAAAGATACGTGCTTCCATACTAAAGCTCGCACGTAATTGGTTTATCATGAATGATTGGATGGAGATTACCGCTCCCGTTATTGTGAAGGGAGCAGTTGAGGGAGGAGCCACACTCTTCAAAATAAATTATTTTGACAATGACTATGCATATCTATCACAAAGTGCACAGCTTTATCTTGAAGCCATGGTTTTCAGTTTAGGGCGTGTGTGGAGTATGACTCCATCCTTCAGAGCAGAGAGCTCAAGAACTGTTAGGCATCTCTCTGAGTTCACACATTTAGAAGCTGAAGCTCCTTGGGTAGAGCTTGAAGATGTATTAAAGGTACAGGAGGAACTTATTTCTGACATTATAAAAAATATTCTAGTGGAGAGACAGGGAGAATTTGCCCTCTTGAAAAGAGACATTTCTACACTTGATAAAATAAAACCGCCCTTTGAAAGAATTTCCTATGAAAAAGCAATTGATTACTTGCGCTCCATCGATTTCACTGTTCTAGACAAAGATGGGAAAAATCGGAAAATAGAGTTGGGAGACGACCTTAACATTGACTCAGAGCGCGAACTAACAAAAGATGCCTTACAACCTAAATTTATAGTTGGTTATCCTTTAAAGGTGAAGCCCTTCTACATCAAAGAAGATCCTCAGAATAGGGGGTATGGTCTGGCTGCAGATATGCTTGCCCCTGATGGTTTTGGGGAGATTACAAGTGGCGGGATGAGGGAGGATAATAATCAAGTTCTTACAACAAAAATGCAGAAAGAGGGATTAGACATCAATAGCTATCAATGGTACTTGGACCTAAGAAGATACGGATCAGTCCCCCACGGAGGATTTGGTCTTGGAATAGAACGCCTAATAAGATGGATTATCAGAATTGATGATATCAAAGACGCTGTTTTATTTCCTCGTACCATGTCAAGGGTTAGTCCTTGAGGCAAGTATAGAAATAACAAATGGTAATGATTTCCTCTAAATAGAAACACAAGCCTATCCTTAGGCAACAATAATGCACGCCGTAAGAAAGAAGCAAATCCACCTTAACCGAGGAGGCGGAAAACTTGTCTTAGCAGGTTTAAATTAAGGGCATTGAAAATAAATTAGATGTCTGAACAGCCGAGGGTTGGAGCTGAATCTCTATTCTTTGAACTCGCCGGCGAGTTGCGTCTGTCCATTCTAATACGATTGAAACTAAATAATTATCGTCTCTCTAAACTTGCTTCAGAAATTGATGCCACAATGCAGGAGGCACACAGAAACATTACACGACTAGTTGACTTTGGACTAGTTCATAAATACAATGATGGTGACTTTGCTTTAACACCCTATGGGAAAGTAATTGTGTCTCTTATTCCTGGGTATGCTTTCCTGTCAACACAAAAAGAATATTTTCTCGATCATGGTCTAGGAGACTTGCCCTCAAAATTTATTCAGCGGATAGGTTCGTTTCAGGGATGCGAGGTTGTGCATGGAGTCATGCCCATTATTCAAAGATGGAAAACACTTTACTATGAATCGAATCTTTATATAAAGGAGATAATGGCTCAAGTCCCTTTGGACCTAATTGAAACCCTAGGCGCAAAGGTGTCATCTGGTGTTAAGTTCTCCTATATCTTTCCTCGTAACCCAATAATCCCAAAGGGGAGGAGAAAAATATTGCAGAAAATTGGATGGCAGAAATTACTTACTCAGGGTCTTGTTGAAAGACGTATGGTCAAATCTGTAAGTGTCATGACAATTTTTAACGAAAAACATTCATGTGTGATTTTTCCCAATTTAAAGGGCGAACCTGATTTGAATGTGATGTTTTATGGCGATAGTTACCAATTTCATGATTGGTGCGAAGACTTTTTTACATACCAATGGAAAAAAGCTGGCCCATTCGAAGAAAGCAAACTAAGTCACGAAATATGATTAGTATTATTATGATGATGTTATTTTCTGCCAATTTACCAACTGTCAAGTTGGCTGGCATTGTGCTACCACGTAACTTCGCCTGATTTTACCTTCCGCCGACACGCAACCTACCTATCTCATTAGCTTTTTATAGTTCGGCAATTTTATAGAACAACAATGCCACAGGCCTTCGTGTTGATGAATGCCGAGCTAGGAAGCGAGGATTCAATTGTGCAGGACTTGAAAAAACTAGATGGTGTGAAGGAAGTTTTCCAAGTTTATGGGGTTTACGATATCGTGGCACAGCTTGAGGCGGATACTATGGAGAAAGTTAAAGAGACAATCACTTGGAAACTTAGAAAGCTAAATGGCGTCAAATCAACGTTGACTATGATAGTAATGTCTTAACCATTAAGCCATTATGCCATGCTGACTGCCTGGTAATTTGCTACTACTAGGCTACATTGCAAACTTTAATGAGGGTGGAATTTCTTCCTTAGTAGTATGTTTAAACTGGATTTCTTCAAAAGAAAGAAAAAAGAAGAACAAGATAAAGGATTGATCAAATGCAAACATTGCGACATGAAATTCCAAGATAAAGAAAGGATGAAAAGGCACGTTCGAAAAGCGCACACCGAAAAAGGAAGTGATATGCCAAATACTAATCCCTTTGGAGGTTCGTAATTTCTTATAGAAGTTGAATCAGACTTACAAGCAAGACTTATTTCCGGATAGTAGTTCATCACCTAACACAAAACAATAATGTTTCCTATTCATGATGATACTGAGAGGTTACATGGTAGGCCTTATTTAAATTATAGTCTAATAGCGATCAACGCAGTTGTTTTTCTCTGGGAAGCGAGTGTAACTGGTTTTTTCACGAATCAATATGCGACTGAAGCTTTGTTTAGAAATTATGGCGCCGTTCCTCAATCAGTTCTTGGTGGTAACATTGCGTCTCTTGTAACCTCGATGTTTATGCACGGTGGTATAGCCCATATCATTGGTAATATGGTTTTTTTGTTTGTATTTGGTGACAACCTCGAAGACAAATTCGGGCGTACCAAATACCTTTTGATGTATATTGGTTGGGGAATGGCTGCGGCTATTTTACACAGCTTGTATGCCGTAAATGTGGGTGGCGGTGAGGTCCCCGCAGTGGGCGCCTCGGGAGCTATCTCCGGAGTCCTAGGAGCATACCTTGTAATGTTTCCAAGAGCAAAAGTGTTTACAGTTATAATCGCATTTTTTATAACTACAGTGAGGATCCCCGCCATAGCCTATATTCCATTCTGGTTCATATTACAGGTTATTTTTGCTTTCATTGGAGAGCCTGGTGGTGTTGCATACTTTGCACATATCGGTGGATTTGTTGTCGGTATGGGAACTGGATATGGATGGAAAGTATTAGTTGGACCGGGCCCCAGTCAATTGCCTAATGCGGAAAGGATTCAAATGGTTCGAAGAGAACGACCTAGGGTTGAAGAGGCTGCTCCTCAAGCTGCACCTGAAGTCATAGAAGGTCCTGATTTCTATGAGATAATAACCGAGATTCGTGGAGTTTCAGACGCCTCAGATATTCACGCCAGATTCGAATCTGATAGTGGAAATGTTCGCATAACTGCCGATGGATCTAGGAAATACGACATCATTGCTAGACTCCCCAAAGGTGCTATTAATCCGACAATAGAACATGTACATTATTTGAATGGCATTGCTAGAATACGTTTAAACAAATAGCTTGTTAAAGTGAGTAAACACAGCTTCGCAATTCAACTTCAATAGAAAGCGAATTGAATTCATATCTTATCCTCCTCGTTTATTTAGGTAGGCATAATGATCGGATCCTTGTCAAAAGTGTCATTTAAAGTGACGACATACGGTGGTTCGTAATGTATTATTTGGGTGAGACAAAAGTTTATAGACGCCTTAACACCCAGTCCTTCATGGCATGGCAGCGCAGCAACGCTCTCCTCGTGCAGGAAGGAAGGTTTCGCGGCGTGACTTTTTGAAACTTATGGCTGCTGCTGGAACAGTAATCACATTTACTCCATTCGTAGACTGGGGAAAATTTCTGCCCAACCCTACTGGCTCTGTCTCGGAGAGAGCAAAGGTCGAGTTGCCTGATGGCTCCCAAGCTAATGTAAAGACTTTTCAGGTTAATCATTCTGAAGCAGTTGTATATCCAAAAACCGACGATCCAACTTTAAACCAAGAAGCTTTCAGGACTTGGCAATTTATACGGCTACCTGAGGAACTTGGTGGAAGCAACAATGATGCATCGGCATTTAGGATGTTTAGCATGGTATGTCTGCATCTGTGGTGTCTATGGAAGTACTGGCCTGAGCCTGGAAGAAAAAGAGGAGAATGTCCTTGCCATGGAAGTTTATATGATCCTCTAACTGGAAAGGCTTTTGCAGGACCAGCATCTTTGCAGTCACCTCCTTCAAATGTCCTTCCAATGTTAGATCTCGAAGTTGACAATAACGGAGATGTATGGATAAAGCCTCCAAACTGGACTGTTGATGGGAACGGGATAGTGGGATTTGGTCGTTTCCTTAAAGCGTGAAAATAGTTTAGTACTATTCCTGAGATGGGTCTACTCAGGTGTAGAGCGAACTATATTCATGGGTATGAAATTTACATTTCCTACCCGATTTGTAAGCCCATTAGGCTTCTTAGGAATGCTTACTTTTGTAATATTCATCATTCTTGGAATTACAGGAGCGCTGCTAATGCTTTGGTATGAGCCTATTCTAGATAGAGCATGGGATAGCGTCGAGAACATTAACGATGTGATACCCTATGGATTTCACATGCGTAACATACACTACCATGCCTCCAACGCGATGGTAATGGTTGCCCTTCTCCATATGTATTATCAGTATTTTAGCGGACGATACAAAATCAGAAACGAAATTCTGTGGGTCACAGGGATCATATTGGGAGTTCTCACCATCTTAGAGGCATTCACAGGTTACGATATTATTTTTAGCGAAAGGGCAGAGCTAGCAATATCTATAGCCGCTTCCCTAACTAATTCCATACCAATATTAGGGCCTCAAATGCGAGACGCATTTTTCGGCGCTGGCTTCCATGATTTTGTATTGCGTTTCTACGCATTTCACGTATTCTTCCTTCCAATCGCGATGTTGGGACTAATGGTAGTTCACTTCCCTAGATTTCTTGTATTTGATGTGCCCATGGTTATGGCAATCACAGGAGCAATAATGCTTACCGGTGGAGTATTTCCAGTAGAAATGGGTCTCAAGTTCGATCCTAATGTGCCTCCTGGCATTACGGTCCCTGAGTGGTATCTTACTGGTCTCTATGCATTCCTGCGAACCCAGTACGACAAGTTC
>DASTCR010000054.1:0-3046 GCA_035710925.1 Nitrososphaeraceae archaeon
GTAATATCGGAGGGAATCCAGAACGACATCTGTAGTTATTCAGAAAATATTAAACTTTTGGACAAAATATGAATCTCTCAATTTAAAAATTACCTTTGTTCTCATATCGTTACAGGTATTACACCTGTACTGGCTAACTGCAGACGTGGTTCTTCAACGGATAGTTGCCCAAAGCTACTTCGGACTGCCAAAGGCGCTACTTCCATTATTCATAGTCGTAGATTATATTGAGATTCCCGCCTTAGTTTCAGGCATTACATATTATTTATTTAGCTTGTTCAAGGACGAAGTTCATTCTCGAAGGAATATTTTGTTCCTGATATTGTTAGGAACACAGGTGGTACATATTTTTTGGATTACGGATGAAATTGTTTATGAATCACTGCTCGGAAATGACCTTGTAGCACTTCCTGTATACTTCGCGTGGATTGCTATCCTTATAGACTACCTCGAAATCCCAGTTATGGTTGACCTGTTCCACAAGACATTTAGAGTGAAAAAGGCTCAGTGAGTGACACCCACTACTATGTTAACATAACGATCGTTGAATATCCTCTCCTTTCTGACACAACGCTGTTTGAAACTTGCTCTACGGTGATTGTGAACGAAATCAGGTCTTTTTTTTGACATTGTGTAGCATCAAAGATCACATAATCATCCAAAGCGTCGACACCTTTCATGCTATCCTCGCTTACGATGTAATTTACCTGACAAGTCGAGCTCAATAAGAACAACTGATCCTTATAATAATTTCCTAATCGCGCCAGGCTCCCGGAAGTAGGTGTTGCTTTTACATTAACCTTTAGCTTTCCGACTTCGTGCAGTGCGTACCGAGTTGATCGGTCTAGAAGTACTTCCAGTTTGAATGGATAACCCGCCGTGAACTCTGCCATCTTATTTATGCCGTCATTCATGCTTATGTCAACTTTTTGGATAGAATCGGAGTAATTCGTTATCCATTTGTTGGTTGTTTCAACCACGTTGTCTATCTCGGCCTTCCTTGATCGAGATTCTTCGGGGCTTAAATCATATCTGTCTACCCAATTCTTGTAGTCGCTACTAATATCGATAATAAACTCGCTACACGTCCTTCTATAATCCTCGATATCCGTAGCCCTTTCGGAATCTCTATCACTTGCAAACATGCAGTTCCTCAGGCTACTACTGAAGCTCAATAATAAATTTGTGTCACTTAGAGTGTTATTAGGACACAAGAAGTATGTTCCCTAGGAGGGATCAGAGCAGTTAAACGAGACGTGGTTTACCCCTGACTTCAATTTTCACCGGATTGTAGTTCTCACTGAAAAGCGTACCTCTTGGAAGTTGCTATTTTACGTAACCTTTCTGATTTAAAAAAGAACTTAATTTCTCGTAAAAGAGAGCTGTCTTTTCTACAAAAGGCGCGTGGCCTGCATCCGATATCAATTCCCACTTAGCCCATGGGATCTTTTCTCTAAACATGTCAAGATATTCGACTGGTATTAGGATGTCTTTTTGCCCCCATATGATTAGGCATTCAATTTCCTTGATTGACGCGAATCCTTCGGATTTGATCTGAGTAGCGGTACTGTTATTAAAAGCTAATTGAAAAGCATACCTGGCTCCCTGCTTTTCAATTACGTAATCGAATAAATCAATTGATATAGGTAGAAGTCGAGAGGGAGAAGCATACATATGTTCCAATACCCTTTTGATTTTTTCGTACCTGGCTATGGGGCTTATCTCCATGGCTGCAGAATAGTAGTCTTTGAGCAAGGGTGTTGGCCCTGCAAGAAGCCCGGAAGAATCAACCAGTACAAGTTTTCCCATTTTGTCTCTAAGTCGTGCTGCAACTAAGGTTGCTATATATCCTCCCAAAGAATGCCCGACTACGCTAACTTTCTTGGCAGGATACTTTTCATCGATCCCAATCGACTCCAGAAAATCTACTATAAATTGAGCGAATCCATCCATTGTGTAATTGTCCGGTTGGGTTGGCTTTTCGCTAAGCCCAAATCCGACCAAGTCAATCGCAATTGTGTTGAAGTGACTTGATAGTGCCTCGGGAATATCCCGCCATGCAAGCGATGAAGATCCGAGACCATGTATGAATAATACATAACTTTCTTTGTCACTCCCGTAGTTCATATAAAAAGTTCGAACGCCTTTTACGTCGGTAAATGGCATAAAGATAAGCAGAAATAACCATCATATAATAATGTGCCGCATAAAAAATTGTGAAGGGATAACTTTCAACATTTATCTTACTAGCTGTCCTCTTAGACTCGGACATTACTACAGCTAACCCTTCTCTAGCTGATATGGAGATGGTCCTAATAGTAGAGAAACCGGTGCCGCTCTACCGGCCTTTGGCAAATGCTACTAGTCCTCACTGAATTTAAGCAATATCAGTCTTGATTTTGTGAAGTTGTTTCTGCATTGTTGTAGATCTCGGAATGAATGACAGGAAGACAAGAGTCTGAACAAGAGATGCATTAAGGGATGCTACCGTTACCTTTTTCAGTTTTATTCGCATAAATTTCTCCTTGTTACATGCATTTATTGTTTACCTGTTTTATTTTAGGCATTAGCTCTTGGAAACTCTCTCTATAGTTTTGGTCTTCTCTCTGTTAATTTCGTCCAGTGTTATTGCATTGGCTATAACAATGATACCATTGTCTTCATTGTTATTGCCTTCGGTAAAAATAGCGGCATACGGTGAATTTATTAGTGTCTCAGCAATAGAGTCATCGCTGGGGCTTATCCTTAGGTCAAGCTCTCTTACTGGGATTATAGAACCAAGATCATCAATATCAAGTAACGTTACCTGCACCCTTTTCTCCTCTTTACAAATTTTGTTTACTTTCACTAACATATCGGCAATGTATTCTATAAAGACTAATTAAAGAAAGGATCAGTGTGAGAGATTTGGGCTGATACGTTCACTCCGCAATACCTAAAGGATTTATTAAAGGATTTGCGACTCTGCTTCCCCTTAACATTAGTGCTCACGTGGAGACTATGTATTTGATTTAATGGAATCAGAAGCACTAAGGTACAACAGATA
>DASTCR010000055.1:0-5488 GCA_035710925.1 Nitrososphaeraceae archaeon
GTAGATGATAGTGGGAACCAAACGCTTATACAGTTCAAGTCGCATACGCCACTATGAATCCTTCCAATTTTACAGGAGTAGAGCAAAAAACTCGAGGATTTTTGGAAAGCCTACAACAAGCCTCAGGGCCGCCGCTTTACAAATTATTACCAGAACAGGCTCGTGCTGTCTTATCTGGACTTCAGGCCAGTATTCCCGTCAAAAAACTTCCAGCAGATATAGAGAACCGCACAATCCTTGGGGGTCCTAATGGTACAGAAGTATCTATCCAAATAGTTCGACCTCCAAATAACAACAACAAAACTTTTCCCACTATAATGTACTTTCATGGTGGTGGATGGGTACTTGGAGGTTTTGATACCCACGAAAGATTGGTAAGAGAGATTGCTATCGGCGCACACGCCGCCGTTGTCTTTGTCAATTATACTCCTTCACCTGAAGCCAAATATCCCATACCTCTAGAACAGGCATATGCTGCCACAAAATGGGTTGCTGAAAATGGTCAAACCATAAATGTAAATTCCTCACATCTGGCAGTCGTAGGAGACAGTGTAGGCGGCAATATGGCTGCTGCTGTTGCATTACTTGCCAAAGAACGGGGAGGACCCAAAATCAAGTACCAAGTTCTCTTCTATCCTGTTACTGATGCTAATTTTGATACACCCTCTTATACAGCATATCAAGATGGTTACTTCCTTACTCGTGAGGCTATGAAATGGTTTTGGGATAATTATACTTCAAATCAGACAAATCTAAAAGAACCAACAGTCTCACCACTGCAGGCTTCAATAGAGCAGCTCAGGGGATTACCACCAGCACTCATCATTAATGGAGAATTTGATGTATTGCGCGATGAAGGAGAGGCATATGCCCACAAACTGATAGAGGCAGGAGTTCCAGTGACAGGACTTCGATATCATGGTACGATACACGACTTTGTAATGTTAAATCCACTTGCAGATACGCCAGCCACACGTGGAGCGATTGAGCAAGCATCCCAGATGTTGAATAGGATATTGTGGGAGTGATAATAGAGCAAAAATGAGAGATATCGACAAAGATTTATGGACTAATGCTAATAATTATCAATCCGATAATCTTTTCTCACTTCGTGGTTGGATTAGAAATATTTGAAATATTAAAGATAAAACCGCGGGAGACTCAACGTCTTATGGATGGATGGATGGATGGACCGACCGTTGAGTCTAGGGGTCATCCTATGCCTAGGCGTTTGCCACTATTAGAAAGAAGCAAAAAAGATATCATCTTCAAACTGGGAAGTAAACGACTTTGTTTTGCTCTCGTGTTATTTATTGTTGTAGTATTTGGGATAGCAATAGAACTGCACTAAAAAATCATCACATTTTTAGATTCATGATAAGACTAGCGGATCCGTTCTCTAAATGGTTGTTTCTCTTCTAAGAAGAAACACTGAAACCACCCACTAGCACGTCTTGCAACCTCCTCTAAAGCACCTGGTTCTTCAAATAGATGTGTAGCTCCAGGAATAATTATCATCTTTTTCTTTTTTTCTATCTTTGTAAGTTGTTTCAAAGCCGTTTCATTTATCTCGATAATTTGCTTATCATTTCCACCTACTATAAAAAGCGTCGGCGCATCAATACAATTTAAAACACCTGAGCCAGCCAAATCTGGTCTGCCTCCGCGCGATACAATAGCATATATTTTTCCAGCTCTTTCAGCTGCTGCCACTAAGGCTGCTGCAACTCCAGTACTGGCACCAAAATACCCAAGCTTGAGACTTTTATATCTAGCACTTTGTAATATCCAATCAGTTGTAGACAGAAGTCGTCTAGCAAGTAATTGAATGTTAAATCTGTGTTCTCTAGTAATGCTATCCATTTTTTCTTCCTTAGAAGTGAGGAGATCAATTAGTAAAGTAGCGATACCATCATCATTTAGAACCTGAGCAACATATCTATTTCTGGCACTATAGCGACTGCTCCCACTTCCATGAGCAAATATAACAATTCCTTTGATATCCGTATTGATAGTGGTGCTCGAGGATGGAATGCTAAGATTACCTTCAATTATATTCTGGTTATCAACTTTTATGCTTACATTCTGTTGCTGTGGATCCTTGATGTCTGTGGATGTCATTATCTCAATATTACCAAGTAAACTATGAAGTTGTATATAATACCACTTTATTAAAGGCAATTCCTTACTAAAAAACCGACTACAAAAGCTGGTGAATTGATTCCCACCAAACACAACAAATAAAGAAACTTTGACCTCTCAATGGAATTTCAACTACTGTTGTATAATTGGAATTGCACAAACATCAAATAACAGAATGTAAATATTCTTGTGAATATTATTAAAGGAATAATAGTAACCTTTTATTGTACTTCGATATTGGTTGTTAATAATCGTGATAATGACCACGCTGATTACAATTCACACACCGTTAGAGATCTTCTCATAAAACTTCACGATTATTATTTAAAGGATAATAAATACGATGAAGGTGACCTCTTATTCTATAGAATTAACTATAAACTGATGGATACATTAGGGATTAGTAGGGTTGCCGCAGAAGAATTTCATAAAATTTATCATGACTATGACCCTCGTAGGGTTTCAGAAGGCTATTGTAATAAATGTAAAAAAATTGTAACAATTATTCCCATCATTTATGGTGTTTCAGACAAGGAAGTAGCAAATCTATTAAAAGCAGAAAATAATGGAAAATTGATCATTGGAAATACAAAGGACATAAGGGATGGAAGTAAAGCGGCAATCTTTGGCTGTAAAATATGCAAAAGCTCTATACAAATCCCCTAGTAATAGAACCGGTGCAAACGAAGACAAAATTGTCCATCATCAGTTTCTTGCTTAATTTCTAGATTGAATGATCCAAGTATGCTAATCAAACTAATAATAAATACACTCAGCTAATCCTGTCTAACAGATAGATATTGCCTATTGCTTCTAAAGTAAATAGATGTATCATTCACAACTTTGGGGAAGTTGCTAGCGATGGAAACTTTGTAGTTTAAGCGTATGCTCATGATAACACAAGAATATTAGTTGGCGATAAAAACCTAAATTGCACAGAGGTGCAATTAATCTCGTTGTGAAGATTAGAAAGATAATCGAAACTTGTATTTACTCTTCTGATCTAGAGACCATGAAGAATTTTTATATTAATAAAGTTGGACTTGAATTTAGTTCAGAAGAACAAGGAAGACACATTTTTCTAAAGGCTGGCAAGAATATGCTTCTAATTTTTAACCCCGAAAATACAAAGATAGATGGAAAAAGTAGATTTCCTGTTCATGGTGCAATAACTCCTCCTGCGTGTATTCATTTTGCTCTAGAGATAGAGAAAAACGATTATGACAATTCAAAAAATATGTTGAAACAGAAGAATATTGCTATAGAAAAGGAAATCGTCTGGGGCAATGGAAGTGGCTCAATTTATTTTAGAGACCCCGCGGGCAATCTCGTAGAATTTGTAACTAAAGGAAACTGGCCTGTTGAAGATTAGGTGTTAATACTATTACCAGTAACAAGAAACCAATAATCTAAAGACTTAATTCTAAAATTGGGAACCTTCTTATTTTTGACTTAAGGATATGTTAAACAATATTCATAAAAGAAGGAGTCATTCAATGTTTTCGATGGCTCAGTTCTTAAACCAATCTTCAACGACGACGTCAATAACGCCAGTATCGTATACATTTCCATCAGCGTTCCTAAAGCCCAAATATCCCATATGATTATCGCCCCTTGATATGATAGAACATTGTTGGAAACCAAATCCTAGATATATGGGTAAATCACACTTTCTATCTCCATTTGCATCTATATCTATCAAAATTCTACTTCTAACATCAGTTTCGTTATAATTGTCAGGAACACTAAGTATATCCTCTGCCCCTCCAGCGCCCAGAGCATCATCATCCTCTGCTGTTTCATATACACTTGGTACTGTTCCAGAGAATGAAGGAGCTAGTAGGTTGTCTTCACTGTTGTATAGATTGAATAAACTATTTACCTCAGCTTCTATATCTTTTCCAGAACATCCTAACGGTGGAAAGTTAGAAACACAATCTATATGGCTTGTAGAGACCTGTTCATCATCAACTGCGGCACCCAGTAAGTGCACTGTTTCTATTCTCTTGCTGGTGTCATTGTCTGTGATATTCACAGGTTGTTCATTGCTCTGAAGAAATTGTAAGGCAGAAAAAACAACTCTTGCTCCTAACGAATGTGCAACAAGTCTTAGATCAGTATCTGGACAAGCTTCTTTCAAATCAGCAATAAATTTGCCTAAAAGTGCGCCATTTTTGTTAGCTATAAATTTAGCAGTCTGCCATCCCTCCTGAGCTAGAGTTTGGTTCTGTAGACTAAATGTAGTATTAGAATCCCAACTAAATCCAATCATAGGAATACTGTAGTTTAACCTTTTGAGCGAAAGGTCTATCCTCTCAATTTGTTCTTTGGCATCTTCTTCGGAGGTCCAAACACCATGGACATAAATCGCTATCTCATTGGGACATTCATCAGCTTCAGGGTTAAAAATGGAAGACGCATTTGGTAGTGATGTAATTGTATTGTGTAATGTACCTCCAGTAGTTGTATTAAAGAAACCACGGCTTGATGTTATTAATGGAGAAGATGTTTGCCCCCACACATTGTCGCTTAAAACCAATATACTAAATATTGCAATCCCTATTGTAAAGAGCAAAATGTAATTAAAAGGAAAGATTTTCATCGGCTGAGTATTATAGGCAGTGTTATACATCTGTTTCCTAACAACCATTTTGGCCTTGATGGTTCATGGAGAGGAGGAGAGGTTGATGGTTTTTGGCGATACCAGTGGGAATCACTCTACTTTGGCATTCTGGTCCTTCCTTTTTATCATAATATCATCATGACCTAAATAGAAAATATTATGAGTTAACAAACAAGAAGGTCAAGTATGATGAGAATATAGCTGATTAGAATGCGTACTCCATGTAGGATAAGGATAAATATGAAGTTGCGATCCAAAATACTTGAAAAGCAATATGGCAATATTGGCTATCTTTACAGGAAATGGTGTGACCAAACAAATGTACGATCAGCTCCGAAAGGAAGTAGACTGGGAACATAAGCATCCAACAGGCGTAATACTTCACAGCGCAGGCTTTGATGATGCAGGAAAAAACCTTCATGTAGCTGATATCTGGGAGTCTGAACAAGATCTTAATAGCTTTGTTAACAGTAGACTAAAACCAGTTATGGAAAGGCTTAACATACCGATGCCAAAAGGTGAAATCTATCCAGTTCATAATGTAAATGCCTACGCAGGCGTTGACATTTATAAAGCTAGGATTACTACAAAAGAAAATCTAAGTCCAAACGAACTTTCTGATAGGTTAAAAGCTCAGTCTGAGAATAAACCTGTTGAGAAAAAGGACGGGAAAATAGGTTAGCAGCCAAAGACCTCTGGTTGCACCGCTTCAACTCGTTGAAT
>DASTCR010000056.1:0-2893 GCA_035710925.1 Nitrososphaeraceae archaeon
GCTTAAGACATTCAAATATTGCTTGTAATCTTGAGCCTTCTTGGCAGCCTCTTTCCTGTGTTTCATAAATGCCAACCTGTGGGTAATTGTATCGTAATTAGCCCTATACAAAGGATCCACGGTAATGAAAACAGGAAGTAATGCCTCTACCTCTTCAATAATGTCATAAAATCCCTGCAAGGAGATCAGCCTTTTCGCTCTAATTTTGCGATTCTCTATGTCAACACAATACGATATAACATTTCCCAAAAATGTATAACCCAGCTTCCAAGCCGTCTGAGGACCGGTCTGGCCAGTTTCGCCATCAGAAGCTCGATGCCCAGAAAAGACTATATCGACTTTCTTTCCTTGCTCTTGGATCATATTTATTCCAGTTTTCAATACCTCTGCTGTAGCCAATGTATCGGCACCTGCAAAAATCCTATCACTAAAAAGGTAAAGATTATCGGCATTTGAAATCAACTGTGCCTGCCGGAGGGCAGAGTCGGCGATGGGAGGCCCCATAGTAGCCACGTAGATCTCTGCTCCATAATTGACCTTCGCATAAAACGCTGCCCTAGATGCAATAGCGCTATGTGGCCCCAAAATATTCTTGGTTTCAGCCCTGTTAAGTGTACCATCGGAATTATAGCTAACATTACCTTCCGAAAAGTCAGGTTCCATTTTTACTATAACCGCAACTCGTAGAGAAGCCAAATTCAGCTTCTAACTCTCGGAGCTTTAGACTTAAATGATTTGCGCATAATTCTTATCTTTCCTTGTACAAAAAATCGAAAATTATATTCTGGCTGATACATAACAAACGAGAAAGACCAGAAGGATTGTTTGGATAGAAGTTGGGTATCCTTAAGTATCATCAATGTATAGCCGGTGGGTGTTATTAGGATAGAAAGAAAAATGATTATCCAGCGACATCAGCCAAAGTTGGTAGCCTCGGCGGCAGCATTGGACTGTGATTCGGGCATGGTCAATGTTTGCTCAAAGTATACCGAACGCATTTGCTCATATACTGACCTTATCTGCTGATAGAAATCAGGCATCGACGGTTCAAGAACGGTGTAGAAGAGATAAAAGTCTTCTGCTTCCCTGAGATATCTCTTTATCTTGTCATAAATATTGGTCCTGTTGAGCCTTGCTCTGTCCTTAATGAAGGCCATGTTGTTGATCCTGTCTGCAAGCTTTATTGTCTTTATATCGTACTCCGAGGCAACCAACATATTGCAATATTGCCTGAACCTAGCTAACTGCTTTTCGTTAATACTGTCTCCAGGATAATTCTCAAGAGGGGGAACTTTGAGTTCAGTTGCTATGGTGTATATTCTATTCCCGAACCTGTAATTTAAGTACGCCTCAAAACCATAAGACTTGGTTTTATTCAGATCGAGAATTCTTTCATTGTCTTCCAAAATATCATGCAGAATCGCAGAACCTATTTCGACACTCGTAATATTGCGATTAACGGACTTGTAATGCCTCACCACCTCAGCTGCTACAGGCCAGGTGTGGGTCTCCAGAAAAGAAGAAGTGCCGTCCTCTCTCTTAACTCCCGCGTGGACCTCTTGTGCGACTTCCATTGCACCTTTTATAAAGTCATCTACTCTAAGTCTTGCTTTATTTTCCAGATACGACAAAAATTCCTCGCTACTGAGGGCGTGAGTGGGTGCTCCCATAATAATTAGATGAAATCCGTTGAAGAAAAGGATTACCCTAAAGAACTAGCGCTCCGACACAAATTATCGGACAGAGAAGAATATAATACAATCATTAACTATAAGGTAACAAATCGATACAGTAGTTTTCTCGATAGCAACTACAAGATTGCTTTAAGCCTCTAAGTAAATAAATAACCAGATTTCTTACTTTTATTTTATATAGTGAGTAACAATATATGTTCGTAGTGATAAACCTCTGCTCCATTGTCAAACAAAGGCAGTTTTATACTAGCTGACAATGTATATCAGCCTAGTGGTGATCAACCAGAGGCAATTGACAAACTGTCAAAAGGTATAATGAGCGGTGGAGGCAGCGATATTTGTCAGACTCTGCTGGGAGTCACGGGAAGTGGAAAAACATATACTATTGCAAATGTTATATCTCGAATAAATAAAAATACGCTGGTTATTTCACACAATAAAACTTTGGCTGCGCAATTGTATACTGAATTCAAAGAATTTTTTCCAAGGAATAACGTGGGTTATTTTGTGAGTTTTTATGATTATTATCAGCCTGAAAGTTATTTACCTCAAACTGATACATATATTGAAAAAGACACCGAAGTTAACGAAAAGATTGAGAAGATGAGATTAGAAGCCACAGCTATGCTAATGTCTGGAGACCCTACTATAATAGTATCAACAGTTTCATGCATTTACTCACTTGGGTCTCCTGCAGAGTGGGAGCAGAGCGCTTTAACACTGGCTCCCGGAATGAAAATCGACAGAAAGGTCCTGATTCACAATTTAATTGAGTCTCGTTATGAACGAAATGACTTTTCACTTAAGAGCGGCGCCTTTAGAGTTAAAGGTGACACGATAGATATCATACCAGGCTACTCAGACGACATTGTTAGAATAGCACTCTTCGGAGACGAAATAGAAAAGATTACAATACATAGTCCCACAGATATGATTACAAAAAGAGAAGCCGGATCAATAAAGATATTCCCGGCCAAGCATTATATCCTACCTGATACGGCAAGGTCATTAGCCATAGACTCCATCAGAGTTGAGCTAGACCAATGGTTGCCTCAATTGCCCGGTGACCTCGAAAGACAGAGGCTCGCGTCTCGCACAAGATACGACATTGAAATGATAAAAGAGCTAGGATACTGTTCTGGAATTGAGAATTATTCACGACATTTGGATGGCAGAGCACCCGGACAACCACCATACTG
>DASTCR010000057.1:0-2443 GCA_035710925.1 Nitrososphaeraceae archaeon
GTATCTATCTTGATGTCGATCCTGGGTAGCTATACGATGTCTAGAGTTATTGGCAAGAAGAATGTGACTTGGTGACACTTCCCGCGGTGCTGCTTGTTCTCTGCCTATCCTTAGCCATGGATTAACTATAATGAAAAAGAATAATAAAAAAACTTGCAGTCAAGCATAGCCAATACTCAATTAAATGGTTATCTGGATCCCTGAAGAACATAACAACGCAGATGGGGTCCATGCCATCACATTCGGAGAAGAGGCAAGGGATTTTTGATTACAATCAAAATGCCAAGAATGCCAAGAATACAATGAGTCGGATTCAAAATCAAGATTTCTTATTTAGACCATTTGTCTCAACAGCTGTATCTATGATGTCAAATGGAACGAGTTAGAATCATCTCTTCGTTTTAGAATTGGTATTTTATCCTCTCACAATATTCTAATTCTTCGAGTGTTTTTCTCTCGCCCTGAGCTATTAGTTCTTTAATGGTTCTAAGGGAAAAATCCGCATTTTGTAATATGGATGGGGATTCAAGCTCAGTTCTAACTATTCTTGTGACTGATTTTATAACCGCACCATAGTTTTCTATTAACGTATTGTACTCTTCCTTTATTTTTTCTACATCTTTAGGATTAAGCTTTGAATGATCAACAAACTTTTCAAAGGCTTCATAAAGTTGTTCTATCAGTTGGATTTGTCTCGTAATAAGCCTCGACATTTTGATATTTTCCATATTCTTATCACAAAATAGTATGTCTTTAGCCCTGTTTTCAACCTCCGCCATATTAGAAGGAAGTCTGTGAATGTTTCGTGTATAGTTCTCTACGATAAAGATGTTTTTATCATTTCGGGGAGATGCAGAAAGAACTTCCCTTACAGGTGTATTGCTCAGAAGGCTACCGTCCCATCCATAAACTCCCTTTTCAACCTCAACCCATGGAAAACCGTAAATAGGATAGCCCGAACTTGCCAGAATGTGTTTCGCTTTAATTTCCGTTTTTGTATTATCAAATATCAGTGGTCTAGACGTCATGACGTCTACAGCAGTTATTATTAGCCGAAGAACTTTTGGTAGCTTCTCTTTAGTCGAAGCAAGATTCAGCTTTTTGTAGTCTATATACTTGTCAAGAGTCTTTGCAAGCGGTGAATGGTCATAAAGGTATGTCCAACTTCTAGGGTCGGCTAGGAATGGTGATGGTTGCTGATGTTGCTGATGTTGCTGATGTTCCCGATTTCTGCCGACTGATAATACATCTTGCTCTTTAGACTGCGCTCCCAACCATCTTGGAATAAACATTTTTGGAACACCAAACATTGCAGCGTTGGCTGAAGCGGAAGACACACGCTTTGGCGTATACCTCTGATTATGACTATCATAAACTGGGAGATATATGTCAGGAATAATCTTATAGTTGCTTTCGGCAATCTCTAACCAAAACTCTTCAAGGCATTTCTCCGGACGGTCACCTTTACTTCCAACAATTATAGCAGCATTTACTGCTCCAATGGAAGTGCCAGCAACTATATCCAATCTTATTTTCTTTTTTACTAAAGCCTTGAATACCCCACATGCAAATGCCCCTAAGGAGCCTCCTCCTTGTAAGACAAGCACATTTTCTGTTCGTCTTGATTCCTCATGACGATGATAGCTTTCTTCTTTCGCTCTAAAACTCATAATGCATGTGAAATTCCTAGTATTTTGGGGAATTTACACCTTTCACCTAATAAAGATACAGCCTTCAATCAGAATTACATTGTTCCTGGCGTATTATTTAGAAAGGAACAAATTATGACTTTAACATCGATTATCATGATCTTGTATTATGCTGCTTTCAGCTCTTTCACTTTGGGGATGCGTACCCGAATTAACGAAGAACTGTGTCGATATGACAAATGCATCAAGTATGTATGTGAGTCTTGGCTTAGGGGCAATATTTGGCGCAGTAGTAAGTTGGTGGATTTATAATATACAGAAAAAAACTTCCATGAAACAGGACGAGACTCTTAGACGCATAAACGAACTTGAAGAAAGTCATGATAGAGTATTGAAATCAATCCAAAACTTCCAACAACATCAGGAAAAACTTCTTAATAAGATACTTAGCCTAGATAAAAAAATTGATACTATAGTTGATACTGACAAAAAAAACAAATAGTCCCAACGCCCTGAAATATGTTTATTTTGAGCAACAATATCAATGATGAAGCCAGGGATCTAATGTCATTCGCTTCTAAAGCATGACCAATAATAATAATGAAAAGATACTACGTAACGTTTTGGATAAAATCATCGCTGCTAGATAACTGCTGGACTTCTGAGAGGCGGAACCCCAGAAGCCACGTCCAAGATGGATTTAAGAATCTAACATGTAAGTCTCATATATTGTAGTCTTAACATCTCTTCATCCATGAAACAACGACTATTGCTGATGACATTTATTACAATGT
>DASTCR010000058.1:0-11267 GCA_035710925.1 Nitrososphaeraceae archaeon
GCGAAGATGGCTTGGTATTTAGGACTTTTCGGAGCACAACAATCAAGATATAAAACAGACAGTATCATGAAAGAATCAGGTTCTACGGCCGAAGATTTGGAGATAATATTTGGAATAAAAGATCAATCATTTGATGTAACATCAAACCTGATCCATAATGGACAAAACTCTAGAGGAAGAGTCTTGGTCAAATCGGTAATGAAAGATAATTCCAAATCGCTCTTTAAGGGTATGATAAAAATAGGCAAAAATGCTAAAGCATCAGAATCGTACTTGGCAGGTCATGCGATCTTGCTTGATAAGGGAGCAAAATCCGATGCTATTCCAGGATTGGAGATTGAGACTAATGAAGTAAAAGCTACACATTCAGCCTCAGTTGTCCAACTTGATGAGGCACAAATCTTTTATTTGATGTCTAGAGGATTGAGCCGAGAACTAGCGAAACGTGAAATTGTCAGCGGCTTTCTCGAGCCACTTTCTCGCAAAATGGGTCCAACTATCAGGGCCTGGGTTAATTACCTGATTGAAAATAAGTGGTCCGGAAAAGCTCTCGTGCTAAAGACGGATGAGGCCATGGAACAAATTCTTGAAGTGGAAAAATCTAGGTATAGGGAGACTGAAGATATTTTTGAGAAGCATTATAAATATAGAGGTTGAAAAGCCAATTCAAAATAACGATGATGAACCCAGCGTGTGGATAAAGGCATGTAGAACTCAGGAGCTGAAAAACTCAGATCTTTTAGACTTTGATCACGAGGATAAGAAGATACTGATAACGAAATTTGACAATAGAATTTATGCGACTGACAGAATATGTACTCATGCATACGCCGACTTGTCTACAGGATTTCTCAACGAAAGTGAAAAAACCGTTACTTGCCCTTTGCATATGTCTAATTTCAATTTAGAAACCGGCAGGCCTCAAAATTTACCCGCAGAAGATCCAATTAAAGTATACAAAGTCAAAGTAGAGAATGAATGGATTTGGATTTTAATTGAGAAGTAAATTTGCGATCACTGAAAAGACTACGGATCAAAAATAGAAAGTGTTGCTTGATGTCAGCAAAGAGCACTTACCTGTGTGTTTGAATCAGGGCGTATTAAGTGCCTGATTGGCATATGCGGAATGATGTTTCATATGGACACTGACGGGAACACAATTTTTTTTATTGAATTATGAAATTAGCTGCTCTTTGCTCTGGCGGGAAGGACAGCGTTTTTTCCATCTATAAAGCTATTCAACATGGTCACACGATCGAATGCATAGTCACAATTCATCCAAGTGTAGACGATAGTATGCTATTTCATTACCCGAATAACAGAATTCCTAAATCTCTGGCTGATGCGTTGGATATGCCATTCATCGGAGTTGACTGCACAGCGACTTCTTCCAAAAACGCCGAAATTCGAGTTTTGGAACAAGTTATAAATCAAGTCAGATCAACTTTTGATGTCGAAGGTATTGTTCATGGAGCTATCTCAAGTAAATTCCAGAATGATATATTTAGAAAAGTCTGTATCAGGCATGGTCTAGCGAGTATCGCACCTATTTGGAACGTCCAACCCTATAATTACCTCCAGACATTAATTGATAATGACTTTCATGTTAAAATAGTTTCTGTGTCTGCAATGGGCCTTGATTTTTCTTGGCTTGGAAAAGATCTTGACCGCGAGTTGATAGAGAAACTTCGCTTGCTACGCAATAAGTATGGCATTAATATGTCGTTCGAAGGTGGAGAAGCAGAAACGCTGACAGTCGACTGCCCTATCTTTAAAAAGAGATTATCGATTAAAAAATCGATCACAAAGTGGGACGGTCAGCGGGGAATATTTGAAATATTGGAACATGAGTTAGTACCGAAGGAAAAACGATATGCTTGAAAACCTGCGTACAGGTCTTAGGGGCGCTATTAAGAAAATCGTCAGAGCTTCTGATATTAATGAAGAATTGATCGATTCTCTGTGTAAGGATATCCAGCGGGCCCTTCTACAGTCAGATGTTAATGTAAAACTGGTGTTGGAAATTACAAAGAGAATTAAGGAAAGATCAATGAATGAAGAACCTGTCAAAGGCCTCACAAGAAAGGATCATATTATTACTATCCTGTACGGCGAACTTGCAAGACTACTAGGCTACGCTGGCCAGACCATCAAAAGCATCGATAAATCACAACAAACACATGATAGGATATTGCAATTTGAGCCGGGGAAGCAGAGCATAATTCTGATGCTAGGAATCCAAGGCAGCGGGAAAACGACTGTAACTGCGAAGGTTGCTAGATGGTTATCAAAGCAGGGGTACAGTGTGGGCGTTATAGGTGCTGACACTTGGAGACCTGGAGCATTAACCCAATTGAAAATGAATTGCAGCAGAATCAATACGGAAGTATACGGAGAGGAGGCAAATACAGATGCCCTAGATATCGTGAGAAAAGGCTTAGCGTACTTTAGAACGCAAAACATTGACGTAGTAATTGTTGATACGGCAGGACGACACAAAGAGGAATCAGGTCTCCTAGAAGAGATGCGTAATATGCGAAATGCTATAAATCCTAACCTAGTATTACTCGTTATCGACGGGACAATAGGGCAACAGGCCTTCAACCAGGCCAAAGCATTTCATCAAGCCGCAGAGGTAGGGGGGATAATTGTTACCAAGCTTGATGGATCGGCCAAAGGCGGAGGAGTACTATCCGCCTCTGCGGCGACAGGTGCAAAAGTGCTATTTATTGGTACAGGTGAACGGATAGATGACCTTGAGGTTTTTTCCCCTACAAATTTCGTAGGAAGGATTCTTGGTATGGGAGACATACAAGCAGTATTAGAAATGGCTCGAGGTTTAGAACTTCAGGCTGATGAGAATCAAGCGAAAAGACTGCTGGGCGGAAAGATGACTATAGAAGACTTTTACGCGCAGATGGAAAACGTTGGAAAGATGGGCTTCAGGAACGTCATAGACAACTTGCCAGGGTTGTCAGGCATGTTGAAGGAAGACCAATTAGACGCTTTGGAGGGAAAAATGGAGAAGTGGAGATTTATTATTCAATCAATGACTAGAGATGAAAAAAGAAACCCCGAAATAATTAACGAGTCTAGAAGGAAACGCATTGCAAGGGGAGCGGGCCTCACTGAGCACGAAATAAAGGATTTGGTAAAGCAATATAGTAACTCAAAAACATTGATGAAGCAAGCCAAAGGAAGACAGCTGCAAGGAATGCTTAGAAAATTTGGCATCGGCTAATATTGCTAGTAAGACGCAGCAAATGCTTCTTCACCGACTCAGAGCGAATTATGCATTATGCAAATACTGTCTCGGCAGACAAATGTCCGTTGAAGATGACATTAATTATGACTCACAGGACTCATTTCAATCAAACAGCAATAGAGTTACATGTCATATTTGTAGCGGACTAATGCATAAAACTGACTCGGTTGTTCAACAAATCAGAAACTCCTTAAGTGATGATTACCATTTTAATACCTTTTTAATAGGAGTAACATTACCATCATCTCTTTATGAAAAAGAAGATCAAATTAGGGCTAGGTTCAAGATACGAGGCAGGGAGAATATAAAAAGCCAGTTAGTCAGGGACTTGAGGAAGAAGTTCAGAAAATACACAAACAAGCAAATTGATTTCTCGTATCCCGATGTAACGGTGAATATACAGTTTACAAAAGAATCTGAACTAGGAATAGATATCCAAAGGAGATCGTTGATTATTCTTGGTAGATATATAAAAAAAAATAGAGGGATACCTCAGAGAGCAGGTGGCCTATACAAACCACATACACAAAGCGAGAGCTCTTTATCCGTCTATCCCAGTTCGCCGTATGGATCAACAGTATGTTCTATAGAAGATACTAGCATTCAATCATTAATATCCAAAGAGATCCTAGGAATCACAAAAGGCCAAGCACTCAAGTTCTCTTGGATCGGGAGTGAGGATAAGAACAGCTTAGTCTTAGGATCAGGAAGACCCTTCTTTATTCAAGTTCGGAACCCGAAAACTCTTCATCTTAATGAAAAAAAAATTGATTTCCCTCGCTATGGCTTATCCGTAAATCTTGAAAGTCTTTCCAAGAAACTTCCAGAACAACCTGTTCAATTTATTGCAAAGACGAGGGTTATCATTCAGGCTCCGAGACAACTAGTAAAAGAAGAAGTTTTGAGGATAAGATCGTTGACTAATTCCGTGATAAGCTTTAGGAATCAAAAGAAGTTACATAAAATGTCTAGAAAAAAGATCTATTCTTTGGATGTTGTAAAACAAGATAATAGAATATGCGAGCTCTATTTAGTTGCAGATGGAGGGCTAAACATCAAACAGTTCGTAGAAGGACATGAATGTATAAACCCCAACGTCTCAGCAGTTGTCAACCTTAGATGTGAATGTCTAATGTTTGATGTTCTGGATATATTGATCAATAAATACCAGTAACATTTTTCTTACAGCACATCCATTCTTTTGTAAGTTGATATGGTTTTTGATCCCTTAGTAAAAGTGCGAGACGCCCGAAAACTAGAGTTAATACCTCCTGAGATTTATAGCGTCATAGTAAAGCGCTTTAATATTGTGCAGATGGGAATTCACAGGATAGAAAGGGCCTCAGGACTTAAGTATCCTCGCTATTATATTGATCCGACTCTTATTATTGCTGCCCCCTCATTCGCTGACTTTCAATTTGCTCATTTTGGCTTTTTATTTGCTCAGACTATACCAGTAGTGAAGAAAAACAATGAAATTGAAATACTCATACGAATAACAGCCCCACTTGTCATTTATGGCATGCTTGGGACCATTCATGCAATTTTGGCCCATGAATTCATGCATTATTTAGAGCTGTTGAGTCGGATAATCAAAATGGATATCATTTCAGACGAGCTTACTCCAAGCTTATTCGAAAATACATACCGGGATTCAAGCCGCTTATTAGAAGCTAAAAGCGTATTTAGATCGGATCAGGTATTAAGAAATCATATTTCTAGGAAGTTTACAGAAGGATTCAAAGACGCAAGACTAGAAGAAAAGACTATAAAATATTGGATGAATCGAGGTCTCCCATCAGTAAATGTGCCCCTAGACTCAAACATTATCAAGATCCCTGCAGAAGCAGTAGTCGGGCTAAAGATCGGTCAAGAGATTCGAGAAAAGATACTTGAATTTGAAAAAGCGGGAATACAAAAGTTAAAAAATAAGGCATAGGCATGGATGAAGAGCAATTGTACGAGCCTGTCAGAGGAAGAATCGACTGCCATAGATACATTCCTTGAGAGGCTAGCTAAACGTCGTAAGATAATTGGGGTTTGTCTGTACGGATCCAAAGTGGCTGGATATGGAAGTCCGGACAGCGATATAGACATAATTGTCGTCGTAAAAGACTACCCATTTACTGTAAAATACTCATACTTCCAGTCAGAGAGATTGAGAATATCTGCACTGATTGTTGATCATGTTGCACTTCAGAAAGACGCTCAAGTGGGGCTATTAGGAGAATTTGTGGTAGGCAGATTACTTCATGTATATGAGTCAATAATTAACCATGAGTTATTTAAATCTATAGAAATCTCGTACAAAAAGCGTATCATTTTGGAGGAGCTGCTTGACATAATAAGAACCACAGATACCTTGTGCACGGAAATTTCTTTTCCTCTAGAGTTCGTACTGTTTTCTAAAATAAAGCACCGAAGTTTAGTATATCCTTCTGCACTGTATAGTTATTATAAAATATATACAGGAACACTTGCCAAGAATAATTTAGCCTTTGCACTGGAAGGTTTCAGGAGAGCACTAGAGGAAATAATGACAAGCGATAAGGAATTG
Source organism: Nitrososphaeraceae archaeon (assembly GCA_035710925.1). GTDB lineage: Archaea > Thermoproteota > Nitrososphaeria > Nitrososphaerales > Nitrososphaeraceae > TH5893. The sequence goes on from DASTCR010000058.1 coordinate 5,823, forward strand.
CTAATGTTAAAAGCGTCATCAACGAACGATGTCCACTTACTACAAATAAGCAAAAAACTTCTGACCCTAAACAGGAAAGCAGGAAGAAATCGAATAAGGGCAAAACTTGCTAGAAAATTACAAGTCCTTAATTCATATTTTGTCCATGCTTACGCCGGGAGAAAAGTTTTTTACTACACGAAGCAGGAAGCCGAATCAAAAATTAGACGACATAGGATTCAACAAATTACTCTGCCAGAATTCATGGCAAACCCCCGAGAGTATTATTGGAAACTAGATGAGGGTCTAATTATTACTGGGAGCAATAAAAAATGGTTGGATGACGTTGCAGAATCATCTGGTTTCCAATCATATACTATAACAAGGAAGATACCCTTGGGAAGGGCAAATAGCAGAACTATCTGCTACACTCTGCAGGATACATACAATTCAAGACGGAGCATGTCAGTAGTAGCAAAAAAATTTGCTAAGCTAAAGGGAATAAAATGGGGAGCATTGGCCTTGTCTGGTCATCATCTTTCTAAATATCCTCTTAGAGCTGATCCCCTATTTAGACTTGGAACTGAGTATAAGGCCCTCCGGTACCTGCGCAACGAAGTAGGCTTGAATACTCCCGCTATATTTGCTGTTGATTTAGAGCGCAGAATATTAATAACAGAATTCGTTAATGGGCCTAGCCTGTTTCACATTATTCAAGATTCATTGAAGAAGACATCAATAGGAGCAGAAAATATTTATTGGTTCAAGCTAATTGGAAAAAACTTTGCTATGGTTCACGGGACAAATGTCACTCTGGGTAATCTAAAACCAAACAGCATCATTATTAACAATACTAGTACCTTAAATGCCAGCGTATTTTTTACAAGTTTGGACCAATTCAATCTTAACGATCATACCACTATCTGCCTGGTTTGGGACATTATTCAGTTTCTCTGTTGGAGCTTTACGAGAACCACTAATACTTTTGTTGTGAAGGAATTTGTGAGAGAATTCTTATCGGGTTATTTTTCCTATAATCAGTCACCAATATCCAACAACAAAGCATACAAGACGAAAGTGCTCCTCTTCCAAGAATTATCTCAGAAATCTATGGATTATCTTGAGCAATTCTATCCATTAATATCATCCTCAGTTGCACGATCGATTCATGAAGAAATTAGTAAGTTGCATATTGAATGAATCATGTATTAGTATCGAATGAACAAGTTCTTAAAGATAAAAATGCGCATATTTTGGTTCTTTAATTTTCTGAAATAGCGATAATTTGGCATTCGGAGCACCATGAAATAATGAAAGCTCTGCTCTCATTTGGATCCAGATTTCGTTACTGCCCTATGGAACTCTGTAAATCCGCACTTTCCACAACTGTAACGATCCTTATGTTCAGCCATAAAGACGCCTTTCCCGCATCTTGGGCAATCTTTCTTCGTTCTAACAATTTTCCCTTCGCCTTGCTCTTTGTAAAACTTGTATACCGAGACTTCCCCTTTGCTAGTACTTCCTGCCTTTTTATCTGCCATTACTTCCTACCCTTGCTAGTCTTTGCTTCAGCAGCAGCCGCTTGCTTTGCTCTTAACTTTGCTGCTTTCTCTTCGTCAATAATTTTTTTCCGGTCTTCTTTGGACATGTTCCGTAGCATCAAATATCTCGGAAGTTGCCGTTGTGCATCTTCTTGAGACTTGTATACGTAAAATGATGCATGTATATTAGTCAGGCCCGTTTGAGATCGTATTAGTATCGGCATAACTTGGTCTTGCTGGCTGAGCTTGAAATGTGATGCGACAATTGATGAAGCATCAATCTTGGTCAGTTGGCCTTTTACGTTCTTTATAATCACTTCAAGTTCTCTTCTGTTCAACAACGCATTATGACGATCCTGTAGTGTGACAACTTCTTGTGAACTCAATTACCAAAATACGTCGTCGTATCTCTTATAAATTTTTACGGCCCAAGTCAAGTCACCCTCATGAAACGAAATACGAAACAGTTTGATTTTTCATTAAATCAATTTTAGGCGGGTCCGGTGGGCTTCGATCCCACGACAACTGGCTCCGGAGGCTTATGCTTGCAAAAGATAGACCAATCAGCACCCTATCCTAGCTAGGCAACGGACCCACAGCGTTAACAATTTAGAAAACAGCCATATATAACGGTAGGCTCGGAAGGTAGCCCCCCACTTAATGTAGGTAATACATAATTATCAGCAGATGCTCAGAATCTCTTTTGGTCTCTTATTCAATAACTAATTATATATACCAGGGATATTTGGAGGACGTAATTAATTGGATAGCGTCAAGGCTTTTGCTATAGATATCGATGGAACGTTGACTAATAATGGGGGGGGAACAATTTACCTAGAGGCCTTAGCCAGTTTAAGGTATCTTGAACAGATTGGCTGTAGGGTTATTTTCGTCACAGGGAGATCATCGACAGAGGCATACGTTTTGTCTGTATTTGGTGGAACGACAAAGGTGGCTGTGGGAGAAAATGGTGGTGCAGTGATGACAGGCCCGCAACAATACATAACGTTTGCAAATAAAGAGAACTGCATGAAAGGTTTTGAAGTATTAAAAGATAAATTTTCCAATATAAAATTGAAACCAGCTTTTGACAGGCTCACCGAAGTAGTGCTGTGCCGTACATTCGATATTGAGAAAGGGCAAAAGGCCCTAGAGGACAGCCACTTAGACCTGTACATCTCGGATAGCCAGTACGCATTTCACATAAACGAAAAAGGCGTAGATAAGTCAGTAGGACTTAAGAAGGCACTAAAGATTCTAGAGATAGACCCTGCATTTGCAGTTGCTATCGGAGACAGCGAAACTGATATTCCTATGTTTAATATGTGTGGCTACAGTATCGCTCTAAACCATGCAAAAGACAATGTCAAGGCCAAAGCAAAACATGTGGTTAGGGGGAGACAAGGAGAAGGTGCCGTGGACGCGATAGAATTCGTAGCAGCTTCTTTTTTTTCAAGGACCGGGACTTGAATTGACATTTAGGAACATAATTGATAACATTCGTAACTTAGTATTGCTAGCGAGTAAAGACCTTGGATACTTTCTGGAAGGAAGCCTAGTAAAGGAAGAAGACTTCAATATTTCACAGGCGCCAAAGAGGGAATTTGGAGACATTACTTGTAATATTGCTTTTAAATTGAGTAAGAGTCTCAAGAGAAGTCCGTATGAGATAGCTAAAGAATTGGTTGAAAAGCGGCTTAGTCCGTATATAAAGCAACATGAGATGGGTCCGCAATCGCAGCTGACATTACCGTGGGTTGAGCAGTTAGTTTCAGCCGAAGCTCATCCGGCGGGTTACATAAATTTCCGCATAAATTTCGCTGCTCTTGCGGTTTCCACTATGAGTGAAATAATCACAAATCCAGGCTATGGCTTTAACGACATAGGAAAGGGCAAGAATGTAATAGTAGAACATACAAGCGTCAACCCTAACAAGGCGCTGCATGTAGGGCATTTAAGAAATGTAATTCTTGGTGATACAATCTACAGAATGCTGAAGGCCACCAACCATAACACTAGAGTCCTAAATTATGTAGACGACTCAGGATTGCAGGTTGCAGACATTGTTGTCGGATTCATCTTTGCTGGATTTCCAATGGAACCAAGAATAGACCATAGTGATACAACTATGAAATTTGATCAGTATTGTGGTGACGAAGTATACGCAAAAATTAACAAAATGTACGAAATTCATCCTACACTGCAAGAGAAGAGAAAATGTGTCCTAAGAGAAATTGAGGAAACAAAATCGGCTATTGCAAAGTTCGCTGCTCTTATCACCCATAAAGTATTAACAGAGCAATTGAAAACATGTTGGAGAATCAAGGCACGTTATGACCTTTTGAACTTCGAAACTCATATTGTATCGTCGGGTTTATGGTCAAGTACACTAGACTTACTGAAGAATCGGGGGCTGATCATTAAAGAAAGGGTAGGGAAAAATAAGGGTTGCTGGATAATACGACCGAAAAATGGTAATATCAGCCTGGATGGCGAGTTAGAAGAAGCAGATAAAGTAATAGTGAGGAGTGATGGTACGTCAACTTATATTGCAAAAGACATTCCTTATGCCGCGTGGAAGACGGGCCTGGTTGACGATCCCTTTTCCTATAGTAAATTTGTAGAACAATGGGATGGTTCATTCCTATGGTCTACTAAGGTAGCTGGTTCAAATCAAAATGAAAATAAGAATCATAGCTTTCAATCTCGAGACATGACTATAACCATTATTGACTCAAGGCAATCTAGACTCCAGAAAATAATATCCCACATCTTATTACATCTAAGGTCTGGGGAATTTATTGATAATAAGATGACTAACAAGAAAGATTCGGGTAGCAACTATATCCATCTGGCATATGAGGCTGTCACCATAAATTCCCAAACAGCTAAAGTACTTGGACTGGATATTGGAGGCAGAGAGTTTATCCATATGTCAGGAAGAAGGGGAATTAACGTAAATGCTGACTTTGTATTAGATAAATTACATGAAAAAGCACTTGCAGAAGCAAGGAAAAGGAACCCGAATCTAGCCGATGAACAGTTAATCGATATAGCAGAAAAAATTGCCATTTCGTCTATAAGATTTTATATGATAAAACAGGATCTGAATAAGATAATCCCTTTTGATATTGTTGAATGTCTAAGCTTAGAGGGTGAAACTGGCCCCTACTTGCAATATTCTTATGCTCGATCCCAGCGACTTTTAGAAAAGTCAGGGCAAGATTTTCAATCATTCGGAAAGGCTAATTTTGGATTATTACGTACGAGTTCTGAAATCGATCTTATCAGGCTTTTATCGAAATTAGAGCTCGTCGTTGAGGAAGCTGTAGTAACCCTTAATCCCAAAGTCTTGGCTAGATATGCGTTCGAACTTGCAACTACATTCAATCTCTATTATGAAAAGGTCCCAATTTTGAAGGAGAAGAATACTGACACAATGTTATCGAGACTAGTCCTTGTCGGTGCCTTTGGAATAGTACTCAAGAAGGTATTAAATTTACTTGGTATCGAAGCATTACATAAAATGTAAGCTTCGATAGGCCCGACGGCCCCATTAAGGTAAGGGATAAAATTTAGCCTTAACTCACTATTAGTAGTCAACAAACGGATCAAAATTTACTTAATGCTTAAATTAAGTTTTAAATGACCCAATTGCATGGTGGGGTGGCAGAGCGGTCATGCGTTCGCCTGCAGAAAAACTGGCAGCAGCGCAGCCAGCGAATTTATAGGGGTTCGAATCCCCTCCCCACCTTTGAACCCTCCATTTCTTAACATCAGTGAAACGAAACTTCGCTAACAATCAGACGCGCTATTATCAGAATTATTCCATGCATCAACGACATTAACAATATCCAAAAGCAAAAATGCTAAAAAAATCTTCCAAAAGCCAGGTATCTAACTTATTAACCTCTGTGAATGCACT
>DASTCR010000059.1:0-7201 GCA_035710925.1 Nitrososphaeraceae archaeon
GAAGCGGAAGAAGTAGCAACTCCATCTCCAACTCCATCTCCAACTCCATCTCCAACTCCATCTCCAACTCCATCTCCAACTCCATCTCCAACTCCATCTCCAACTCCATCTCCAACTCCATCTCCAACTCCATCTCCAACTCCATCTCCAACACCATCTCCAACACCATCTCCAACTCCATCTCCAACACCATCTCCAACACCGGCAGTTATCCCTACAAACGTCAATCAGCAGATTACTCAGGTAGCACAACAAATAGCACAGCAAACAGGCACTTCTCAATCAACATTGCAACAAACAATTCAACAAATTGCTATCCAGATAATCAACGTCGGAGGCGCAAGCACAAATGTCAATCAAGCTATAAACCAAATTGCTCAACAGATAGCAGCAAATCCAACCGGCTCTGTTTCCCAGTCAATAATACAACTAGCCCAACAGATTGGATCAGGTAACGACCAGTGTGCTAATCAAGCTATAAACCAGATCGCACAGCAGACAGCCCAAGGAAACAATATTGTTCAAGTAATAAATCAAATTGTAATTCAAACAGCTTGTCCGACTCCGTCTCCTACGCCAACACCAGCTCAGGATACTGCAACTCTGATCGTCGTTAAAAATGTAATCAACGATAACGGGGGCACACTGCTGCCTAGTGACTTTAGAATTAGCATCACAGGTCCTGCTCCCAGTCCTCCTGTTACTAGCCCATTTGTCGCTCAAGATACACCTGGGACTTCAATACCTGTAAATGCCGACTCTGCATACCAGGTGTCAGAGATAACAAGAGAAGGTTACGATGTAGACTATTCACCTGAATGCAATAGTAATTCCGGAATTCCTGAAGGTCAGACTAGGACGTGTACCATAACAAATGATGACGAATCTGCAACTTTAAGGGTCATAAAACGAGTAATCAATGATGATGGTGGCACGCTCCGCCCAAGCGATTTTCAGATCAGCGTCACAGGTCCATCGGAGTTATCTCCAAGTCCAGAGAGCTTCCCGGGGAGGTCAAACTCAGGAACGAATGTTGAGATAACAGCAAACACTCCTTATAGAGTAACTGAGACTACTTCTTCGCGGTACAACTCTGATTTTGATGAGTGTAGAAGCTCAAGAGGTATTCCCCCTGGGGAAATAAGAACCTGCGTCATAACAAACAACGACAAGGAGAGGGCTGACACCACTCCAAGCTCGATTGTAGAATATAGGGAAACCACTCCCATAGCAATAGATATTGAAGCAATAAAATTTGACAAAGGAATCTTTGAAAAAGGCGAAATAGTGCCTATAGCTGACGTAGGTCCATACGTAATGATCGGAGGTCATGTACTGCTTAATTTACCGACTTCAGATATCAAGCTAATAGCCGCCGAGATATCAAGGGATGGAGTTGAACATGCCATCCTCATTAATCCTCAAAGGATAGGTAGCATAAGGACAGGTCAATCTTTGTATCATGTAGATTTAGACGATAGAATGAGTGGAAAAAATCCATTTACTAATAGGGCAGACAAGGTAACTGAATGGACAAACTTATGGCTTTACAATACGAATAGGGCAGAGGATATTCAGGTGGGAGACGATAACGGTTGGACGGCTACGTTCGTAATGGCTGAATTCCCAGGCGCAAAGTTAAGGTGCCCATGTGAATGGGTTGATACCGAAATCATAAAGCAAGGCAAGTCATTCTTCTCTGCTTATGGCATGAGAGTTCTTGCTGATGCAAGACCATTCCATGTGATAGACGGCCATGTTGCACTTGACTTGCCTCGAGAATCGGGTAATAGGCAATCCTCTGTAAAGCTTGTAGCGTTAGAACTCGACAATAATAACAAGGTTGAGCATGCTGTAGCAATAAATCCTATTAAAATAGGTGACTTGAACTCAGCCGAATCACTATACCACGTAAACTTGGCTGAAGAAATGAGTGGAAAAAATCCATTTACTAATCGGGCAGACAAGGTAACTGAATGGACCGATCTCTTGATGTGGAATTCGGACAAGAAAGACGGTTTGGCCATGGTCGAGGATAACCAACTATCAGTTACAATTGTAGCAGACAGATGAAAGCAATTACATAATGCCGCAGATGACCATGAGTATAGTTACCCTCACCAGATCTCCAACTTTGCTAACCGACGTCAAAACTTCGCAGTCTGCCAAATGCAGGAAGCGCTAGTGTTACCGGATTTTTATTTCTCCACCTGTATTGACATGACGTCTGATTATAATCGAAGGGGCAAGAGCTACGTAAGCTAGGACGGTCAGAGTCAGTAATTGCGATAGCGATCAGAGCTAGATATTTCATGAAACTATCTAAAAAAAAGAAACAAAACAAGAAGTTCTATAAAATGAACCTAGATGAGCGCTTAATGTACTTGCAAGAAAAAACCAATTTATCAACAAACGACATAGCCGTCTTGCGAAATCCATCTTCATTAACTTTCGTTAAAGCTAATAGAATGATAGAAAATGCTATCGGGGTTTTATCTCTTCCACTAGGTATAGCAACAAACTTTGTAATTAACAATAAGAAATACGTAGTACCGATGGCGATAGAAGAACCTTCGGTAATTGCAGCTGCAAGCAAAGCAGCCAAGATTGCAAATGTAAATGGAGGCTTCAGGGCTGAATGTCGTGAAGCACTGATGATCGGCCAGGTGCAAGTGGTTTCATTACCTGGATCCTTAGCCACAGCCCGGAGAAGAATCAGTGCTCACAAGGCAGAGATACTGAGGATTGCTAACTCAAAAAGTACCTCGATTAAGGCCAATAATCTACAGATAAAGGAAGTAGTTGACACAAGCCCACTAAAAATGGGAAAAATGCTGGTTCTAGAGTTACTGGTTGACACGAAGGACGCAATGGGTGCAAATACAATTAACACAATGTGTGAGTCTGTATCTTCAAGAATAGAAGAGCTAACGGGAGGCAGGGCAATTTTAAGGATTCTCTCAAATTATGCAACAAGGCGTATGGTAAAATGCCGAGCAATTTTTTCCAAGAGTGATATTGGAGGAACGGACATCGTTGAAAATATTCTCTATGCATATTCCTTTGCATATTCCGATGTCTACCGAGCGGTGACTCATAATAAAGGTATTATGAATGGTATAGATGCAGTAGCTTTGGCCACAGGACAGGATTTTCGCGCAATTGAAGCAGCAGCACACGCATACGCTGCGAGAGATGGTAAATATAGGTCGCTCTCGAACTGGTCCAAGACCAGGAAAGGTGATCTATTAGGTGAACTTGAACTACCACTTGCCGTTGGGCTTGTAGGTGGCTCCGCTTCAGTTCACCCAACAGCTATAGTAGGATTGAAGATTTTGGGGGTTAAGACCGCGAAAGAGCTTGCAATGATACTGTGTGCAGTGGGACTAGCTCAGAACATGGCTGCGCTTAGGGCCTTGGCCGCGGAAGGTATTCAGAGGGGTCATATGAAATTGCATGCTAAAAATATAGCAAGCATGGCAGGAGCCCAGGACAGCGAAATTGATATAGTAGCGGAGAAAATCTCTGACGAGAACAACGTAACCCCGAGTAGGGCAAAAGAAATTCTCTTCTCAATAAGACACAAGGGTTGACTGCCAATATAGCGCATAATATCGAGCTCCGTAGGACGCTAATTTAATTAGCAACAATAACAACTAAATATATATCAATTCATAGAATTTCCTCTGATAATTTGTTATGCCAACCGTAAAATTTGCTGTTCCTAAAGGTAGTATTGAGACTGCGACATTCAAAATCCTAGAAGAGGCGTGGCAGAGTATCGTAGGAAGTGGTCGAACTTATCGGATTCGTCTAAGCGATCCGGAAATAGAGGTTAAGGTTTTAAGACCTCAGGAAATTCCAACGTACGTCCAGGAGGGTTTCTATGACATCGGGATTACTGGGAAAGACTGGATCAGAGAAGCAAACGCTGACATAAGGACTTTGCTTGATTTGGAATATGGAAGAGTAAAGCAAGTTTTTGCTATACCGGAGCACCTTGAATCAAATAACCTTACTGAATTGATCGGAGAATTTGCAAACAAAAAGAAGACACTTAGGATTTCTACGGAATATCTGACAACGACTTCGTCTCATATTAGAAATAATTCGGCGTACAAAAAATATTTTGGAGACATATCTCCCATGATTATTACTCCATGGTTACGAGTAGGTGAAAACAGGAATGTGCAGATATTTCTCTCCTTTGGGGCTACAGAAGCAAAGCCCCCTGAGGATGTGGATGCGATTTTTGATATCACTGAAACAGGCACCACGTTAGTTCAAAATAAATTAAAAATAATTGATACAGTAATGGAATCCACTGCTGTACTAGTTGCAAATAAGTCCTCACTGAAGGATGCGAAGAAAAGGGAAAAAATCGCTGACATGGTTGCTCTGTTAAAGGGAGTAGTGGAAGGACGCAAAAAACTTCACATTTTTGTAAATGTGAAAAAGGAGAATCTTGACAGATTGCTTGCAAGTATGCCTGCCCTTAAGAAACCTACTATTAGCACGTTGAGTGAAGACGGATGGTACGGAGTTAACACAATAATAGATAAGGACGAATTTATCCAAATAGTCCCAATTATGCGTAAACTTGCGCAAGGATTGGTTGTAATGAATCCTAGGCAGATTTTGCCCCTAGATGAGATAAACCTCGACAATTATAGTGATGAACCAATATCTTGATGAAGTCTTTTATTATTAAAGACGCTAAATCAGAAGCTGCAAAGGTCCGTATTCGTGCCGCTAACGCTATGAATTCAAACCAGGTATTTCAAAAAGCGCAGCAAATTGTAGATGATGTAGCGAAGCGCGGGGATGATGCAGTTTCTGATTACACAAGGAAGCTAGACGGTGTTTATTTAGGATCTCCAACGGTCACAAGAAGGGAAATAGAAGAAGCCTACACAAAGGTTAGCAATCAACAAATTAGATCGATAAAACTTATGAGGGATAGGCTAAGAAAAAATGAAACCTCACTACTCAAAAAGCTTTTTAAGGAAATTAAGACTGCATCTGACGGAATAATTACCCGCAGGTATGTCAAGCCCCTTCAGAGCGTGGGCTGCTACGTTCCAGGTGGAAAAGCTCGATATCCTAGTACCGTTGTTATGTGCGTTGTTCCAGCAAAGATCGCCAAAGTAAGAAGGATTGTGGCCGCTTCTCCACCCCTAAAAGATGGGAGCATTGATCCTTTGACGCTCGTAGCGGCAGACATCTGTGGAGTGGATGAGTTTTATAAAATAGGGGGTGCCCAGGGAATAGCCGCTCTTGCTCTCGGAACATCAACTATTGAGAGGGTTAGCAAGATTGTTGGCCCAGGAGGAGTTTTTGTTACTCTTGCCAAAATACTTGTCTCAAGGAACGTATCCGTCGATATGGTCGCTGGTCCTACGGAGCTATTAGTCTATGCAGATTCGACGTCGCCATCTAAACTTGTCGCCTTGGATATTATATCCCAAGCAGAACATGGGTATGAAACGTTCTGTGGCCTAGTAACGACCTCTAAAAGAATGGCAGCAGAAGTATCAAAAGATATAGAACAACTAATTAGTAAGGGGAATATCAACCGAGAAGAAATAGTACGAAAAAGTCTCAGCGAAAATGGGTTTGTGGCAGTTGCCAGAGATCAGTCTGCCGCGATTGCATTTGCTAACGAACTAGCACCAGAACATTTAGAAATATTGTCAACTAATGCAAGATCGATCTCAAAAAGAGTAACTTCTGCAGGACTTATTCTTGTTGGCAAGTACACACCATCTTCAGCTAGTGATTATTGTTTGGGATCCAACCATGTTCTTCCCACGATGGGTTTCGCAAGATCAAGGTCCTCTTTATCCGTAATAGATTTTCTAAAAGTTATAAATACTGTTGAAGCAAGCAAAGGCGCTCTAAGCAGGGTTCAATGGGCAATAAAGGAAATCACACGTGCTGAGGGGTTGTCAAATCATTATGAAGCTGTGAAGGAACGCTTAAAGGGAATATGAACTGGCTGTCAGACATACTAAAACGAATCTCTGAGCAAAGCTATTATACTAAGCCAGATGGTATCAAAAAGGAACATGTGAGATTAGACTCAAACGAAAACCTGATGTTGAGCAAGAAGTTTGCGTTGGGTGTTATTAATGAGGCCATACAAGATGTTGATCTGCGAGTCTATCCAGATGAGAGGTATGAGGCTTATCTCTATCACCAACTAGAAAAATATCTTGGGATTGACCAAAAGTACATTGCGGTAGGTAGTGGATCAGATCAGATAATAGAATTACTTCTTTCAACAATTGGACACGGAAAAAAGGTTACAATTTTGTCACCCACATTCTCTTATTTTGTGAATCGCTGTCACCTACATGGATTAGAACTAACTACGGTGCCTCTGGGCAGGGAAGATAATACCATATACAGAAAGGAATTCTTGAGACTTGCCAAACAATCAGAGATCATCTATATTTGTTCTCCAAATAATCCCACTGGCAATCAATTTGATAAAGACGTAATAACGGAATTAATGCTATCTCTGAAGAACAAGCTAATTCTGATAGACGAGGCGTATGTAGAATTCGGAAAATATTCCCTTGCTTCCATGGCGACCAAAGGCGAAAACATTCTTGTGCTACGTACACTTTCAAAAGCTTTTGGGTTGGCCGGTGCTAGGGTGGGATATATGGTTGCAAATGAAAATATTGCTAATATCTTCAAGTCCAGAATCCAGCTACCTTATTCGTTGAGCACTTTGTCTTTAAAAATTGCTAGCATAGCATTATCTAGAAATGACCACGTGAGAAAAACGATAGAAAGGGTCAAAATAGAACGGGAGAAATTATTCGAAAGTCTTTCCAACATAAGCAATATTAAAACTTACAGGTCAGACTCAAACTTCGTGTTTGTAGAGTGTGGCAAACAACTTTATTCTGAGATCATTAAAAAGCTAAAACACGAACTGGTTTACGTCAGATTACTTGGTAATATCGACGGCCGTCTTGGATGTATAAGAGTGACGGTTGGTACAAGGGAAATGAACAATCGATTTCTAGAAGCAATAGAATCTGCGAGCAAAAAGTCGTAGTACTTAGGGAATTATACCATGATTGGCACTAGGAATATGAAATTTCTAAATAGTGTTGAATGCGCACTCTTTGATATTGATGGAGTGTTAGTCGATGTTAGAAAATCATATTATTTAGCTATCAAAAAA
>DASTCR010000060.1:0-4748 GCA_035710925.1 Nitrososphaeraceae archaeon
CACTATGTGAAATTGCAGAGTTAACTACGACTGAGATTCAGCAAATTTATTTAAAATACGGAGATTTGGGGAAGTTAGGCGAATATGCAATATCGAAAAAACACACCGTGCCGTTATTTCAACAGCACGAAAAGCAGGATACACTTACTATGTCCTACGTTTTCTCAATATTAAAAAAAATTGCCGATATTGAAGGAGCAGGTTCTAATAAAGATAAGAAGAAAAATCTTAGAGGTTTACTTATTAGCTGTTCCCCTTTGGAGGGAAAATATCTAATAAAAATTATGAATGGTGAACTACGAATTGGTTTGGTCGAGGGACTGGTTGAGCTTGCATTAGCAAAAGCGTTCGATTCTTCAATCAAGGATATAAGGGAAGCCATGCTGCTTTCCGGGGAGATCGGTAATGTATCCTTACTGGCGAAAAATAAAACTCTGAATACTATACAAGTAAGGCCTCTTAGCCCTTTAAGTTTTATGCTAGCTGATGTAATGTTCACTGCAGAAGAAGTAATCAGCTACTACGGCAAGTCCCTTATATGCGAATACAAATATGACGGGATCCGCGTACAGCTACACAAGTTTAGAGACACCATCAAAATGTTTTCAAGGAAGCTTGAAGATATTGCATTTGCATTTCCAGAAATAGTGGAAGCATTCAAAAATGAATCATTGAATTCATTATATTTCAAAAGTTCAGACTTTATCTTAGATGGTGAAATTATAGGTTTTAAAAATTCTAAGCCGTTGCATTTCCAGGAATTACAAAAGAGACTCAGAAGAAAAAAGCTGACCGATAAATTCGCTGAATTAGTTCCAGTGATATATGTTGTATATGATATTATGTATTTAGAAGGCGAGCAGCTAATCAAGCAACCTCTTAGTAAGAGAAAAGAAATTTTGTCAAAGATTCAGTTCAGACAACCCATGTTAAACTCGACGTATATCCTTACAGATTCAATAGTAAAGATAGTCGACCTTTTTAACCAAAGTAAAGAAATGGGTCATGAGGGCCTGGTGATCAAAGACCCATCGTCACAATATCATCCGGGGAAAAGAGGAAGGCATTGGATAAAGTTGAAAAAAGAACTTGATACAATCGACGCAGTAATTGTGATCGCTGAATATGGTCATGGCAAGAGAGCAGGTGTTCTTTCGGACTATACTTTCGCTGTGAAAGATTTGAGTGATGGAAGAAATAGCCTAAAGGTAATTGGAAAGGCCTATTCCGGATTAACAGATAGAGAAATATATGAAATGACAGATAGACTTCGTTTGGCTACTATAAAAAATGAAGGCTATAGAATCCTAGTGAGGCCAGAAATAATACTTGAAGTGGCGTTTGATAGTATCCAGAAGAGTAACAGACATAACAGTGGATTTTCTTTAAGATTTCCTAGAATTAAAAGTATCAGAACTGATAAAAGTCTTGCAGAGGTCGATAGCTTACAGAAGGTGATTCAAATTTACGAAAAGCAAGTCCATCAGACTAATAAATGACCTTAGTGAGGATTATCCAAAAACATTGCTCGTTCATTCCAAAGCTTGCCTAACCTTCAAAACGTTTGTGTTGCAATAAATCATTTGGATTCTGAAAGATCTTGCCACATTTATCACATACAAAGTTTGACATTGCTGATGGCGGTACCTCTGGATAGTCACTTCTTTCTTCACTTCTTTTGACAGCCTCAGTATCTTTTATTCTTTGATCATTTGTCTCACTTCGAGTCCGAACCTCCGGGTGATGTCGAGTGGATTCACTAACTTGGTTTGCTATTTTCTTTTCTGAATTATTCTCTTCAAGTGCCTTCTGTACATGATATTGATCTTTATATTCTATATATCCGTCTAAACTTTCAAATAACGATAATACCTCCGATTCATCTGTGTTACGTTTAACATAGTTTACAATATTTTCTTTGTATGAGGGGAACTCCATTTCATTTAGTATTTGTACTGACTTATTTATGAAATTGGGATCTCTGTTAGCTTTCTCTACTGCCTTATTCAAAGAATCTGTATCATATACTGATGTATGCTGGGCATATTCAATTGTGTCTTTATGAGAATCATTGTCTTTAGTGTCAAACATCTAGTAGACTTCTAACTCCTTTCTTAACTATGTACTACAAGTTTCATAACTGTTATTATACAGTCCAGTTAGATATCCTTAGTTGGTCAATTGCTCCCTCTTCTTATATACCATATTGTATCTAAAACAGAGGACGTTTTCCCTGGTGAGAACGGCTGGAAAAGAGGGAAGGGTTATGCAAGTTATTTGAACACAATCTGTCAAAATGGGAAAGGAGACAGCTGTGCAACCATCACTAACTGATCAAGAAATTCAAGTTAACTTAAAGCAGGTAATAGAGAAGTCAAAAGATGACCAAAGGATTCGATACATCTGTTTCTTAATACACGCCTGGGCCTATCTACCACTTACTCCAATTCCGCCTTTACCCTTCTAACTAAATTCTCTATTGTAATGGGCTTCTTGATAAAGCATCCAATGCTCAATGTTGGATATTGTTCTCTCAATGCTTCTATGTTGATTTCCCCTGCAGAAATATAGCAAACCCTCACGTTGACATCGAGTTTCAATATATTCTCCGAAAATTCAAAACCATTCACTTTGGGCATGTTAACGTCTACAAGCAATAGATCATAGAAGTTTGGCTTGAACTCTGATAATGCTAATAAAGGATCGTCATAAGCGTAAACTTGGAAGAAAATCTTGCTGCTGCTATATTCATTTTCTGCTTCCAAACCTCTTTTGAATGTTAATATAATATCAGGATGATCATCCACAATGAGTATTCGTTTGGTAAGGGGGGATAGCTTTTCTTTATGTTGGTGTTCCTGCTGATGAGGTTTGCTCTGCCAGTGAGAAGTATTATTTTTCAAGTATTTCTCTTCCACTGAAACAAATCTATATGCATCGTTGAGCTAACTATCACATCAGCCAATATTATACTTTTAATGAAGTCTGTGGATGAGTTTTTCAGTATAATTTTTGGAATTTAGACGCAAAAGCGGGCAATATCCTTATATAACATTCTTTCTCATCTGTTGCGGAATGGCCGCAGGAAACTCAAGAGTAACCTAATGGAACATACTAGTTAGTTGAGCCTGGGCCATCCTGCGGCCTTAATGATAGCAGTATAGGCCCAATTAGCAATAGATTGTATCATCATATAAACAATGTTAGAGAAAAATTTAGTGATTTCCTTAAATAAGGCAAAATAGCGGTACTACCTTCATTATTTCCATTAGGTCACGAAAGATAATATCAATAGGCGAGCCTGGTTCAACAAAGGGGTTACATACGGTATTCGGGCGAAAGTATTTCAAGAGGTTTTTCTATGATTGACTTTCGAAACCTGACATGACATGTATCACAAACATTACGATCTAATCATAATAAATAACTCAGTTGAAGCATTTCAGGAAATCAGTGATTCTATTTAGATTTGGCAGGAGATAACCTACTTAATATTTACTCTAACTAAAAAGAAACAAATACTCATAAATATGGTACGTTATGACTTCCATATTGAATATTAGGGCAGAGCAGCAACAAAAAAAGCCAATTTGGAAAGTAAAGGCGTACTTTCTAGATGCATGTAACTGTGACTGGGGATGTCCTTGTCAGTTTAACGCCAAACCTACTCATCGTAATTGTGAAGGAGTGGCTGGATACCATATAGTAACTGGTATTTATGGAACTACCGTTAAATTAGATGGACTTAATATGGCATTAATAGCTTCTTGGCCTGGTCCTATTCATGAAGGTCATGGGAGAGCATCATTCTACATAGACAATAGGGCAAATGAGAAACAATTTGAAGCATTATCGAACATCATAACGGGTAGAGCAGGAGGAGGTCCTTTTGAAGTATATGCAAGTACCATAGAAAAATTACAAGAACCGAAGAAAGCAAGAATAAAGTTTCAGAGTAGCGATCTCAGAAGTCGTGTCAGTGTGTTTGATATGAGAGAAAAGAAAGAACTAAAAAGAAAAAGTGGCCAAGACCGAGATATCATTGCTGAAGCAAAGCTTGAACCCATCAGAAATCCCATAACTGGTAGAATCCACAGAGCAATTATTGAAATCCCTGAAGGCTTTGAGTCCAGCCGAATGGAACAAGCATCTACAAGAATGCTTGTTGCAAATGATGATACTCTTAGCTTTCAGTATGTCGGAACTTATGGTAGTTTTTCAGAGAATACTTGGAAAGGGCCCTAAGACTGATGCGCTCATTTATTCTGTCACAGCTCTAATGTAAGATTTTTCTTGCAAAGCAACAACAAATGATCAATAAAAACCTCTAAAACATCTCATACTCAGCTAGAAGATGGGATAACATCTAAAAAGGTTATAAGAGCTAATGTATGAGTTAGCAATATTATATAGCCAAAATGGCACCGCCTTGTATACCGCACTTTGGGACAATAGTAGTGGAAGGTAAACCCTATTTCGACGTCACAGATTAAAAGCAAATATTGGAGAAGATAAGCCTATATTCAAAAGGATGAATACGGCAAATCAAAACTAGAAATCAAGCAAAAAATACACCCTTAGGAGTACAAATCTTTTAGGGAGCATCCAATTATCCATTATTTTCATCATATGTTCTTTGATACTCTTCATAAAATATCTGCTTAACTTCCTCTGTCAGCTCGCTAGCCTCCTTTATATTGTTGCATGCATCTTTTGTATTCATACTTATGCCTAGAGATTCCAATTCG
>DASTCR010000061.1:0-3760 GCA_035710925.1 Nitrososphaeraceae archaeon
TAATCAAAGGTCAAGGATTCCCTAAACATATTGTTTATACTCTTTTGCTCATCTTTGGTTAGATTAGCATCAGCCATGCTTGTTGTTGTTGCCTTTCCCTTTGCTTTTTCTTTTTTTTCTATTGCTGCGGGCAATGGCGACCTAATTTTACTCCCGTTCAAAAAGGAGTAACAGGCATTTAACCAATTCCTGTAGGCGACTTCAGTCAATTCGATAGATTCTTTGAACAGTTCATTAATACGTTGCGCATTTTCCGATAGCTCGATGTAGATTTGAGCCATCCTCTGTGATCTCGTAACAAATTCCTCATTAATCTGCGCCATCTTCTTTGCATAAATAATGTATTCGTTATACATTTCGTTCCATCTAGTAGGAAAATATTGTTGCTGCCAAAAAGACAAAATTGAGGCGAATGCTGACGAATTGACATTTTTATTTTTTTTATTATCTAGGACTTCATTCTTCTTCTCATCCGGATCAGTACTATTATTCTTGCTCCTGTTACGTCTTCCCCTTTTAGTCTTAATTTTCACGACTTTTCGCCTGACATTACTTGTAGTTCCTGCTCCTTATACGCTTATCCTACTCTTTTCATTTTGAGACCACATTTAGGACACGCTATTCTTTGTGCTCTTTTCCTGGGTATCGTGTTGCTTTATCAGAAAATAACAGCGAAACCAACCACTGGCTAGTCGTGCAAGATTCTCAAGGGCTTCTCGGTCCTCAAAAAGGTGAGTAGCCCCTGGAACAACCACGACTTTCTTCTTCTGGACATTTAGCAGTTGTTTCAGAGTATTGTTATTCACATCAATCACTTCCTTATGGTCATTTCCGCCTACGATCAACAAAGTG
The DNA here is from genome assembly GCA_035710925.1 of Nitrososphaeraceae archaeon. Classification (GTDB taxonomy): domain Archaea; phylum Thermoproteota; class Nitrososphaeria; order Nitrososphaerales; family Nitrososphaeraceae; genus TH5893. Next base: position 853 of record DASTCR010000061.1, read on the forward strand.
GGGGCTCGAACTTTTGTCAATAGATCGGTGGAAACCAAATCAGGCCTTCCGCTGCGGCATACAACGGCACCTATTAGGTTGACTCTTTGGGCAGCTGCTATCAAGCCTGCTGCGGCGCCTGTACTTGCTCCAAAATAACCTATGATGACATCATGGGTTTCAAATTGTTTCGTTGTTAATAACCAGTCTGTTATCCCAAGTAGGCGATCTGACAGCAATTTTATATTGAACTTATTTAGTATGAGTCCCGGGATTTTGCATCGTATTTTTTCTGTCCGGGTATCAGTCTCCTCCTCTTCTTTTGTAAGAAGATCAATAAGCAGTGTAGCAAGTCCATCTTTATTCAAGGCCTTGGCTACATACTCATTTCGGGGGCTATGTCTACCGCTGCTACTGCCATGAGCAAATACAATAATTCCTTTTGTGATGTTCCAGTTGTTAGGAATCGTTAGGCTGCCTTCGAGTATTGTAGTTGCCACAACTTTATTGCTTGCTGCTTCTACCGGTATTCTTACTATATTTTCTATTGAGCTATTAGTGGAGTGCAGTCCTGTCATTTACAATCCTTCTACAGCATCACAAGTGGGTACGCATGACAATTGTCCTGACATTATATCTCTTGTGTCCTTGTTATTATATGACTATTTTGGAATTTGATATTATGGTTCTTGTTTGACTACTTGATTGTCGCCTTGCATTATCACCGTAAACTGCTACTCCGGATAAATAATTGGTCTAATTTGTCTGAAAAGCGTACCATTTGAGTGCAAGCTAAGTATCCGGCACTAGCCGATCCAAATTTGCATTTCTGTAACCCTTCAGATTGGAATTAATCCTGCCGAACTAGATAGGCTTACTGATGGAATAGCCAGTATTTCATCCTTGGAAAACATTTCTCTTAACTTATGGATGCGGTCTACGGCTAGCCTGTTAGAAAAGTCTTCTGGCATGAAGTAAACCTTTTTTAAAAGTCCGAGAACTTCACGGAGGCTAGGGCTAATTTCGTTCAACGTGTCATATGATATTATAGGGTCGTCAGTATCAACTGCATGAGAACTGCCCCCTAAGCTTACAGGAATTTTGCCATAATCAACAGGAATCTCTTTAATATATTGAAATCCTATAATACCTTCTCCTTTCCCCGCCGTTCCCTTTCGCCTTATTTCCGTTGTATAGGTTACACGTATCCTTGTGCCATCTATTGAATCATCAATTTCAGCATCATCTATAACAATTTGTGTGTTCCGCAGAAGCTTTACGAGTGTTTCGTGATTAGATTCAGATTTATAATCATCAGATAAATGTTTTAAGAGTTTAGAAATTTCATCTTCGGTAACCAGCTCTTTTTTGCCAGTCATGATATTAACGAGAAATTATTCTGACGGTGTTGCTCTTATCTCTTTCTAATTGATTTTCTATTGCGAAAATAATTCTAGCTTATTCCTGTACGTTGAAGCTGATGAGTTATTGGATATCTCATAGTTTTTAGTCCTTAAACAAAACCGTTGTTAATAGATGGGTGAAGAATAATTATAATTCAAGGTATTGCAAATCATGATCCAGTTTGTGCTATTGCTAGAACCTGCCTTGTATCAGTCTATCCGGCGTCGCAGAATGGAAATCCCTCATCATCTATGTCGCATTCATTTTCCGCTTTGTCCTCACTAGATACTTTCTCTTCTTGTCTTCCGTCGCAAAATGGAAATCCCACATCATCTATGTCGCATTCATTTTCGTCTTCATCTACGTTCTGTATAAGCTCGTCGAGATTGGGCACTAATGGGGGTGGGTTTGTGGGGATCGCAATTTCAGGTAATTCGAACGGAGGTTCGATTGAGTTATCAACATTTGGCGCTTCTTCTGGGCTCTCTATTGACTGTGCTTCCTTGTCTACGTCCGCTCTAATTGACTCGGATTCATGACTATCGATATCAACATCATTGCTTAGAGGTTCTATACTCTTTACCAAATCATCCCATGATACACTATCCTCTCTCTGTTCCTGTTCCTCTCTCTGTTCCTGTTCCTCTCTCTGTTCCTGTTCCTCTTCTCCGTCATTATCATTTTCGTGTTCATTCGTGATAAAAAGTTCTGTATCTTCGTCAGCTTGCTCGTATGTGAGTATATCATCGTAACTAGCTTCATCATCTGGCCCTTCTGAGTCCGTGGACTCTGATCCAGTTGGATTGGTTCCGTCATCCTCAAGTTCACTTTCATTTTCTTTTTCATCATTATCTTCATTCTCTTTATCTTCATCTTTTGTCTCATCCTGTGATTCTCCCGAATCATAAGGGTCAAATTGAGGAGGAGTTATTTCAGCTGCGGTAACCCTAGATATGGGCGGACCAGAGTTGACATAACCATCACTATTGTTAACATCCCTCTGACTTGTTAATGAGGAAACCCGTGGGCCCAATCCATCTATACCTGTAACATTGATACTGTACCATTTTGTAAAGTTAGTAGGGCCTACAAAACATGAAATTTTGGAGGTTAATTCATTTGTCCCATTTGTAATTTCGTGGTAGGAAGAAGTATACGTATAGTTCCACTTGGAATAATCTCTGTTGCCCTCAGGACCTGCCGCAACTACCCTCTGGAAGGGCTTTTTATCGTTCCAATCAGCGTAAACTTGACATTCGGCTGTCGGTGTATCGCTAGAAATTCCCATTATCGTGAGATTTCCTGTAGATACATTTTGGCTGGGTGATGGAGAGGTAATCTTTACTGCAACAGCAGCCTGAAGCAAAGGGGGTGCCTCTTGCATCGGAGCGTTTTGTGATTGATACTGAGGATTTTGTCCCTGTGCATCCAAGAGAATAAAGTCGTTACCATTATAGAATAAAATGGAGCCGACAAGAGTAGCTGATAAAAACAATATTAAGTGAGATTGTTTCAAATATATGAA
>DASTCR010000062.1:0-12400 GCA_035710925.1 Nitrososphaeraceae archaeon
AAGGGAACTTTGGAGAACATCACAAGAAAAGTGAAGCAGGCTAGGATTATCAAGACTGCATTGATCATCGTAGGTGACGTGCTAGCGCCAAAGAAGTACGAATATTCTAAAGTTTACGACTCGGCATTTACCCACGGCTTCAGGAGGGGGGAATTGACATGATAGCAGGGGTCTGAGGGGATAATATCGACAAATATTGTAATTATCAATACCACGGTGGTATAATATACTTAGAACTTATTAATCACAATTCGAAGGCCGCGAAAGCTTTCCGTTGCTGCCAAAGCCTCTTCTATATTATGCAGTGGATAGTAGTGACTAATCATCTCAGAAAGATCTAGTCGTTTCTGAGAGATTAGGTTGATCGCCTCTCGCATCGAATCTGGTGTAGCGCTGAAATTGCCAATAAGAGATATTTGGTTATAGTGAAGTAAGTTGGCGTCCAGAGAAAGCGAGGTGCCTTTCGGCATGCCCGCAAACAGGCTAATCTTTGCATTCTTGCTAGCTACTTTTGTGGCCAGGGTCAGAGCGCTAGGATCGCTAGCAACAACTATCACTATATCAGCACCTATCCCATTGGTGAGATCCGAGAGTACCTTCGCAGTTGAACCTGGATTCATGTTTGCATCAACCACAGCATCGGCTCCCATAGACTTGGCTATTTTCATCCGTGCATCGACTTTTCCAATGACAATTGATCTGGCTCCTATTAAGCTCAAAAGCCTTAAGTGGATTAAACCGATAGGACCATCCCCTATTATACAAACTGTATGGTTATCGTCAATGCTGTTAATATCTAGGCGAGAGAGCCCATTAATACAGCACGAAAGCGGCTCAATCAAAGATGCCTCTTCGTCTCTCATCTCATTAGGTACAGGGATAATGCCGCCCACACGCAAAGTCGTCCGGGGTATTTGGACATATTCTGCAAAGCCCCCATTAACGCTGGAGCCAATTTCTTTCATATTGCTACACAGATTATACATCCGCCTCGAGCAATAGATGCAACCTAGACACGGGATGAGTGGTGAGACAGCTACTCTAGTGCCTGCTCGTATCACTCTTTCGCCTGCCAATTGCACGTCTTCAACCGTCTCAGCGCATATTTCATGTCCTAGAATGATTGGAGGCTTGACTTTTTCGTGACCGTTTCTGAACACCCGGACATCATAACCACATAGAGCGCAAGCTCTAACACGTAGAAGCGCAGCCGTATCATTTATCTTATGACTCCACAGTCTTACCTGCCTAGTGATAATTCTGTTTGGTTCCAAAAAAATAGCAGCATTCATGGTCTTTTGAGTCGTAGACGACAACAATGGCTGAATGGTGGATCAGTACGTATAATAATAAAAAGCATACGCACTAGTCTTAACGGGAGCTAAAAAAATTCGAAATCCTAGCTCGGGCTTTCACTGAAATCTCAGAAAATCGATTGGATTTTGCCTACCCTAATGAAATTCTATAAAGTTCATTTTGCTGTATAGCTTCCCACGCGCCCGGTGCAAATGATTCCTCCTGGGGCTGATTATTTCCAACAATTTGGCTGATGACGACTTCTTGGGGCTTTACTGGGGGCCAAGCCATTGCCACGTAGTCTCCAATTTGGCCTGCTTCGTCCATTCTAGCAGCAAGAATATCTTCTTTCCTGAATCCTTTCGAAACAAGCTCTGAAATTATGCGTTCCAAGAGGTCTCTATGTCCGTGGACTATAACATGCACTTTTCCTGATGTCAGACTAATAATTCTTCGACTTGAGATCATATAAATATGTTAGGTAAACCGATATCAATGAGTATTCCTATTCTAGGAGCCTATAGTAAATTCAAAGTTTTATATAATCATTTACAACAATACTACCTCTTTTCACGGGCTTCCTTGACATTTTCTATAATGAGTCAGCTTTGCTTGTCGATACCGAACTAGAATCTGATAGTCATTTTGACTTCATTCCAATGAAGCTAATATAGATCGCAAGCTCACTAAATGCTATATCCTTGCCTGCAATTCACGATTCATATATGAGTATAATTTTTCCCACCGACATAATTCAACGCATCCAACTATTCATGAGCGGGAACGAGAATTTTCCTTTCATCAAGAAGGACGAACTAATGTCAATCTTCTTCTTATATGGCAAGAGAAGTGGAATCAGTGGGCAATATGAGACATCCCAGGCTTATGATCTTGCAGAGCGGACTGCCATAAATCTGGATCGATATATTAAGAGCCTATCACATAGGAGAGACGTAACACTTGACACTGAGTTCCTTAGGTGCCAGTTTGTTAATCGAGCCCTGCAATTAATAGGCGGGACGAAACAACCTATATCCCACGACCGTGCTTGCCACGATCCGGTTATCCTCTCAAACTGCTTCGCGACTCATATTTCATTCTATAACCATGACTACTTCTTTCAGCTTTATGGTCCACTACTCAAAGAGCAAGTCATCGTGAGTGCACGCGAACTACTGGTAGGCAGAATAGTACTTATTGGATACAATAGAAAGGAAGCTAAAGATTTACCTTATCCCTCTCCTATTAGTCCGCTGTACGTATATATAGCGACTCTATACGGTTTGAGTGCTCCTTAGACCCTAATGCTTAGGATTCTACCCTTGCTTTGTTCGGTCCCTAAAGGATCTTCGACCTTTTGACAGACGCGACTGTAGCTCACGCTTGCATACCCAATCTCTCAGAAGGTTTTTTTTAGATGAAGTGTATTTTAGATATTATTGTTTTATAATTCAGTTGCTGTGTTTGATTCCGGCATAGGATCTCTATCTGTTGTCCGCGAACTAAGAAAGGAAATACCCTTCGAAAACATACTATACTTTGCAGACAGAAAACACTTTCCGTACGGAAATAAGACGCACAATATATTGTTCCAAATTTTGGCCGACACTATTAATTACCTACAGCAATACAAGCCAAAAATCATTGTCGTAGCTTCAAACACACCTTCGATTCAAGTGTTGCATGAGCTACGCTCAAAAAGTAAAATCCCGCTCATAGGAATCAAGCCACCTCTAGAAGAAGCTTCTCGACTAACTAGGAAGAGACACATCGGCATTCTTGGGACAACTAGCACTATTAGAAGCAAGGAGTTGGAAATTGAGATCAAAAACAAAGTTCCTCAGGACATACTTGTTTCAAGGTTTGATGCCTCTCCGATTATAAAATTAGTCGAAGAAGGAATCCATCTCGCTAATGAAAGGCGGACATATGATACGATATTTAATGTGCTAGGTGAAAGACTAGATCCGGATATCGATGTCATAATCCTAGCAAGCACTCACCTTCCCTTCGTAAGGAATTATGTGAGATCACTCTTCCCAGCGGTAAAGTTAGTAGATCCGTCTAAGAGTGTCGCAAAGCAAGTAAAGAGTTATCTTATTTCCAACCGAATGCTTAAAAGAGTCGGGAAAGGTAGACTAGAAATCTTAGTGTCTTACAAGAAGCAAGAATTCGAAAAGACCCTTCGTAAATTGGGTGTATTTCAACCTGTTAAGGAGGTTCTTCCTGCATTTTAGAATTCAAGGTCTAGTGCGACAACACATTCAATTTAAATAGCGTACCGTCTATGGTTTGAGCGCCTGTGGTTTTCAGCGATGGCTAGGAGAGTAAGGGTTGGAATCGACGTTGGAGGCACTTTCACCAAGGCTGTTGCCATAGATATATTCAATGCCGAGATACTGGCAAGTGTAATGGTTCCGACGACCCATGCGTCGGACCAGGGCGTTTCCGATGGTATACTAACAGCCCTCTCAAAGCTACTGGCTGACTCCCAGTTAGAAAATTCAGAAATCGAGCTGATATCACATAGTACAACTCAAGCAGTGAATGCATTACTCGAAGGAGATACGGCTAAGGTTGGAATAATCGGAATGGGGGTAGGCTTAGAGAAAAATAGTGTCGTTAAGCGAACGAGAATCGGCAATATCCCTCTGGCACCAAACAAACACCTTAAGAGTTGTTACTATTTTTTGGATACATCCAGGTATATTAGAGCCGAAGACGTTGATGTTGCTATCTCTCAACTCAAAAACGAAGGTGCAGAAGTTCTAGCAGTTAGTGAGGCTTACGGCGTTGACGATCCTAGCAATGAGCTGTTTGTCGCTGGACATTCAGAACTACCAAGTACGGCTGGTCATGAGCTATCCGGGATCTATGGTCTAGAAATAAGGACATTGACTGCAGCAATCAATGCAAGCATCCTTCCTAGGGCGATTAGTACCGCGAGATTTGTGGAATCTGCTGTCCGAAGGAAGAAAATTACTTCTCCGATAATGATAATGAAGGGTGATGGTGGAGTCACAGACATCAATACGTTTAAGAAAAAGCCAATCTTCACGGTTCTTTCAGGACCGGCAGCCAGCGTCGCTGGGGCCCTTCTTCATTTACGTGTTTTAAATGGTGTTTTTATCGAAGTTGGAGGCACATCGACTAACATCTGCATTATTAAAGACGGGAGGCCCGAAATGCGCTATGTAACTATTATGCAACATCCAACCTGTATACGTTCACTAGACGTCCGAGTTGCGGGTGTAGCAGGTGGATCTCTTATCAGGTGGTCTGGCAGGAGGATAACCGATATTGGTCCTCGGTCAGCCCATATAGCTGGTTTGCAGTATTCGTGTTATGCCGATCCTTCTGAGCTCGAAGGTGGACAGATAATAACGTTTGCGCCCAAAAGCGGGGATCCGATGGACTATCTTGGTATAGAAGCAAGCGGAGGCAAAATCTTTGCAATCACAAACACTTGCGCTGCAAATGCGATAGGATCAGTCCCAGAGTCAGATTACGCTTATGGAAACCCTGAAGCGGCAAGATTGGCGATGTCCATTCTTGGCAGGAGGATATCTTGTTCATCTGATGAGACAGCGAGAATAATACTTGACAAGTCCTCAAAAAAGATTCAGGAACTAGTGGATCCCATGATAAAAGAATACCGGCTAAAAAAGGATCAGGTTATACTCGTAGGTGGTGGCGGTGGAGCATCTGTCCTAGTGCCATATCTTGCAGGAAAGCTGGGAATACGATACAATATTCCTCGTTCTGCTGAGATAATATCGTGTATAGGTGTTGCGGCTGCTCTCGTATACGAAGAACGAGAAAAGACTATCAACGACCCATCTGCTAACGATGCGTCCAGTTTAATGCAAGAAGTGAGGGAGGCCGCGCTTGCGCGTGGGGCGACGCCCGAGTCCCTTAGCTTGCAATCGACATATATTACCGAACGATCCGTCCTTCGGGCCACAGCCTCTGGAAATATTAGTCTTGACATAAAACCAGCCAGGACAAGAGAAATAGATGAAGATGAAGCTAGGATTTTGGCTTGCGAATTGTTCGGAGTATCGGACGGGGTAAACCGAATATTTGACATGCAGAATTACCACGTATTTGCTTGTGAAATTAACAAAAAGAAATTATTTTTGAGGTCAAGAAAACGCCCACTAATTGTCTTTGACAAGTACGGCACCGTAAGATTATCTGTAGACAATGCCTCAGTGTTCAATGGTACACCCATGGAGGTCTTAGAAAAGCTGAGATCGGTACTACTGAAACCCAAAGATGCAAGAGATAAGTTCGAGGAGCTTGCACCCCAGGTTCATATCCTATCCGGATCCAAGATTATGGATTTCTCTAGTCTGACGGCTAGGGATCAGATACTAAAGGCGGTAACAGACGAGCTGCAATCGATAACAACAACTCAACAGGTTGCAGCTGTAATTCAGGCGTAAAAAATTGTCTCATCGTAATTGCTTCCAAACGGGCGATTCTGCTTCGGAAATTTTAGAGATGGTAGGATGTAGATCAGTTTGGAAACTGGATGATTACCCTTATCCGTTAGTTCCACAGATCATTAGCAGGACAAGCTAGTCTAGTAACGAGTCCTGTTTATGAGATCCAGCTGTCTTACGCAGCTATGTTGACGTCGGCGAGGCAATCGACAACATCATAGGATCGATATTTTTCTTGTTAGCTGCATAGAGCGTTACATTAATATCGTTATGAACGGATATCAAGTAAGGAAGGCCCACTTTGTTTTACGTGTTTATTAAATCAATCCAGAAGATAGTTGAAATAAACAGAAATCTGAAACAAATGAGGTCCATAACGAGGGATACTGAAACAACGTCAAGCCTCAAAGACCTAGACAAGGTTCGTGACACTCTACAGCACACTTTGAAGAGAATTGATCTTGTCATAAGCGAAGTGGGGCGACACAGAGGCGATATGTTAACATTCGTCGAAACATCAACGTTGAAGGATGGGTTGAAAGACTTAAGAGAAATTAACTGCTGTGTCAAAGAGATGTTTATCTCATTGAAGCTTTTGCTACACGAGTTTAAGCCAAGTAGCGTGAAGTAGTTTGGAATACTATCAAGGTTTTTATGAATGGCATCCGCCAATGGATTGATAAGGATACTATTTGAAAAACGCGGAATTAGCTATCGTTGCCGGGCCCTCTTCATTTGAACTGGGCAGCAGGATCGCTGCGAACCTCAAATCTGAGCTCATAACTGTCAATGCAACGGTTTTCTCTGACGGTGAATCCAAAATACAAATGCCGAACGTCAAGGGTAAGTATTGTGTAATAGTACAGTCCTTGTACCCTCCTCCTGATCGTCACCTCCTGCAAACTCTTATGATCTCGAAGAAATGCAGAGATGACGGGGCTGATACGATATGCAATATTTTACCTTACATGGCATATGCTCGACAGGACAGAGCATTTGTGAACGATGAATTCCCTACTATGGCCCTTATCGCCGAGCTGTTTGAGTCCGTGGGGACTAAACGAATATTTGCACTAGATATTCACAGTTCTAAAGCCCTGTCCTATTTTACTATTGAAGCGATTAATATTTCATCCACCCCCATTTTAGCAGAATACGTAAAGTCCAATCTTCATTTGGAGAAGCCCATAGCTGTGTCACCTGATATTGGTGGGAGGAGAAGGGTAGAAGACTTTTCTCAACTGCTGAATATCGACTTCATTACTTTGGAGAAGAAGCGTGACAGATACTCGGGAGAAGTATTCATTGATGAAAGAAATATTCCTGATATTGTTGCCAAAAGAGATATTGTTATTTTGGACGATATCATAAGCACAGGAAGCAGTGTCATTAAAGCTACCGAAGTTCTCAGGAAAAAAGGCTCCGGAAAAATCTATGTCTTATGTACTCATTCGTTGATGGCCGATGATAATTTCACAAAGATATTAGGAGCGGGCGTGGAAAATATTATTTCAACTAATTCTGTGCCGAGTCGTGTTGCGAAAATTGACATTGCTCCAACCATTGCGTCTTGTATTTGCAATAGAAGATAATTAAAAAGGCAATTTTCAGCGTCGTGGGAGGAAACATCTTTTGAATCATCTTAATCGATAACAATAAAAAACTCCTCCTAAACAACAACACATAAACAATGGTTGAAATGAGGATCTTGTTTTTAGGCACATCGGCTGCGGTCCCAACAGCGACAAGAGGACTGTCCTCAGCAGTAATAATACGCGGTGGAGAATTACTGATCTTTGACACAGGCGAGGGAATGCAGCAGAATTTCATTAGGTCAGGATTGGGCATTAATAAAAAATTAAAGATCTTCATCACGCATATGCACGCAGACCATTGCATAGGCGCGTTAGGACTTTTGCAGACTTTGTCTCTCCTTGGAAGAGAAACGCCGGTAGATATTTTCGGTCCCCCTAGGTTTGCTGAGTTCATGAAGACTAATGTGAATATTTTATCATTTGGTTTGATCTTCGAGGTTCGGATTAGTTCTATTAGAAGCGAAGGTATAGTTGTAAAAGAAAGGGACTACTCTGTGAGTTGTTGCGAGGCCCACCACATTTTTCCCACATACGCTTTTTGTTTAAGCGAACACGAGAGAGCAGGAATTTTTGATATAGACGAAACAAAAAGGCTAGGTATTCCAGAGGGGAGTCTATACAAGAAACTTCAGTCTGGGGAAGACATAATGTACGATGGAAAACGTATCCTGTCAACATGGGTTACTGGTCCAAAGAGACCAGGACGAAAAGTGGGCTTCTCTTCTGACACTCGACCAACGGATAGGCTTAGGAAATTTTTTCAGAATTGCGATCTATTGGTTTTTGACTCAACATATTCCCACGATCAATGGCAAAAAGCAAAAGACAGACTTCATTCTACGGCTACTGAGGCTGCGATACTGGCTCAAGCAGCGGGCGTAAAGAAATTGTTATTGACACATTTCAGCGCCCGATATGCTGACACGGCGCAACTCGTGAAAGAAGCGAAAGCATTTCATAATAATGTGGAGGCTGCTCAGGAATTGAGATTTGTGGAGATTCCCTATCCGGATATTTAGCTAGCGGTTTTTCGTAGTTCAATTTGCGGAAATAAATGATTATTGAAAAAAAGGCAGGTTATGATAGAGTTTCGCATAATGACTCTATGGTTCCCTGAAAAGATAAGATCCGTAGAGAACACTACAGTGTTGGGGTCTCCCGTGTTCTGGTCTTCCCGGATGGTCTTTCAGAGACTTCGGGAGATCCGAGCTCGGATCGCTCTTTCTTACTAACCGTTTCTCTTACCGTGCGCGCTGTCTCGCGGGCAGCGACGTTCACCTCTTCTGCGGCATTAATAGTTTCCCGGATTACACCACGCTCTCTCATATCCTTAGCAGTGTCGCTAATCTCTCTTGCGGTATCTCGAGCCGCTATAGTGGCTTCCCTAACCGCCTCGGTGAGCTCATCAATTGCGCCACTCTCGCGAATCGCTTTAACTGCTTCTCTCATTTTGTACGAGGACTCGCGAATGTTCTTTGCTACACTCTTAATGGCGTCCGCAGTTTGTTCTGGGGTCATATGTTTTAATGATGTTATTCTTGTGCCAGCTGAAGCGGAAGGGTTGTTTTCTGTGTTTGACATAAAATTAGATAGTAACTTATGCTATAAAAGGAACACCTTAGTTGGACGTACAGACACAGCAACCAAAACGGGCAGAAAGCACTACTGGGGTCTCCAAATCAAAGAAGCCACACAGTGGTCATGCGAAAATGGTCAACTAGAACATTAGTCTCTAATGGCATGGTAAAGATCTGATGTCTCTCTTACCGTTTCACCGGCGCTACGAAATAATCCCGATTTCTTAGATTCGCTCACGGTAAGCCTTATTTCATCTATAAGCCCTGTAAGGGATAAGATTGCTTCTTTAACTGTGGACGTTATCTCGTTCAAGTTATTTTTGTTTTCAGGAGAGGCTAGGGCTTCGCGAGCAGCAACAAGTGTTTCTGACGCTTTTTCCAAGAGTTGGGTTTTTTTAATTTCAAGAACCGAATTTTCCAATCTTTTAGATGTGCTTTCAATAGCCTCTGCAGTGAGACGTATGTTATCAATATTTTTCACCATCTCCGGTTTGCGTAAGGACTCCATGATCTCCTTTGCTTCCTGTGTTGTCTGTTGTATTTTTTCTATTGACATATGAACCTCCGGCGAGCCGAGTTTCCGAATTACTTCCAAAGTGTCTGAGGTGCTATGCCTAAGATTCTTTAGTCTATCTCCCATTTGTAGGCTATACATTCACATCTTAATAAACTGCTGCGCCGTCGAAACCTTGGTGCGTACTAAATATACATAACGTACTATGGGTGGAGCTATTTATTTGGAACGTACTTCATCGTACAATTATGTTGTTGGTCATAGCAACAACATCATTAAGTCTACCGTATAGATTCAGAAAGTGCATTCCCTTTTCAGTCGTTCTATATACTCTGGCTTCTTCTTGAAATTTAATCAGACCATTTTCCTGTAACAATGATAAATATTCCTTGAGATGTTGATAAGATAAATATGCTCTGTATAGGATTTTTTTCTGAGTTACCCCATCCTTACGAGTAGCAATGTCAAGAATAAGAGATATAATTTCGAGTCGGCTTCTATGTTTCATGTCTGATGATATGAAGCATACTGACACCAAATAAAAGAATCACCATTATCTATTATGGTAGTAAATAGGGATTCTTTGATCACTCATTCATTTCAACTATTTTTTATAGGATATCTCAGATATAATATTTCTACGGTGGGACTAAGGTTGTTACCTACGGTGGTAAACTGGTTTGTAAATACGTGTGATGTTTTGCCCCTCCCACAGATATACGAGGTGCATTGTACCAGAAACGTTTATGGATTATCCTGCTGGAACTGTTTTAGGCATGATAAGGATAGAATTATGTTTTGATCTACCAGTGGCGATTGTATTTCCTGACTCATCCCAAATAAGAGACTCCTAGGAAATTGGTACGGAAACAGCATTGTTATTTTGGTAACATTGTTACTCACAAAAAAAATTTTGAACCAACATGTTAAAATAATATTGTGTATACCCCTGTACCGGCCTAATGCACATGTGATCACAGTTGAAACAGAGCAAACATAATATCGCAATTTTTGACACATTTAAGACCAGGAAGGATCGCTTTACCGGAGAGGCAAAGAGACAGCGTGGAATAATAGCTCATTTGGCGATCGAACAGAGTCCTGAATTTAGAACAAGAACATCTATCGCACATGTAATAGCAAAGAAGCATGGCATCTTATGGCAGAATATATACTCCGGCATTTTCAGAGACCTAGATGAAGCATTGATTCCTTCAGGTGTAATAAGAGAGGGAGGAAGGCTTCCGCTCCGCCGGGGCCCAAGAGCACTTCAACTCGAAGGTGTACCTTTCTATGAGCTCACTGAAACGGGCTTGCTAGTTGCTTCTTCAATCGAAGAAATCGGCGAAGAAAGAGTCAAGATCTTGGAAAGATATCTAGAATTGTTACCAGTCAAAAATAGTACTGAAAATACGATTATAACCGGTCTACTACTTCTAATAAAGACAGCTCCAAGGTTTGCTTTTAAGGTAGTGAACGAATATATCTACGCTTACAGCAACGGACTGATTGATAATATTACGCCCCTTGACGTCGATAAACTCCGGACTGTAATATCAGAGCAGATTGGAATAGAAAAGGAATTAGTTGAGGCATTTATTAGAATGGAAAACGATCAGAGGCAAATAGTAAGAAACTTTCTTAGTGAAATTGGCTGATATCTATAATCAGGAAACCACTATTGAACTCATATTTTAAGGAAATGTTTCTGCCTATACCAAGCAAGAAAATCCATACACGTCTTCTTAACGGAGGGTGACCGGATCTTAGTTCGGAGTAGCCAGATTGTATGGAACGAAATCATTTGTCATGAAAACACATGTTGAGCCTATGGGACACAATATTAAGTTATTCTCGGCCGCCTGTTTGCAAATAGAACCATCCTTACATTCCTCATTCTGCTTTATAGTTTGCTTTATTTTTGCCAGCAATTGATCGGATTCATTCTCGTTATTTTCTGCAAATGCGATTCTTAGTGACAGCAAAAATGCAGCACAAATCAAGACAACCAGAAGCATCGTCACTGGAGGAGATGGAACCGCCTTCATGACTGCAATAAAAGGCACAAACTATTTCAGGAATTCTTTAAAGTAAGTATGAACAAGAGATAGCTACATTATAGATATCAAATCTCTGGTCGCATTATTCTATCTGCATATTTCATAAAAATATTCCACGTAAAAGAGGTAGTACTAAAACGACTGAGGCATCTAACATAACTGAGCTGTGGTTCTGACCAAACCCAAAACAGTTACTACCGGTCTGGAATTGATTGGGTAAAGCCCTGTGCGTCGGATTCATTGTCATACGATGACTAAATAGGCAAGGGCTAGTCAAAGTTAGGGCCCACGGTAATCTAAGAATCTTACCCACTCGGGAAACCAAAGCTCATGTTCTGAAAGACCTATGCCCCTCGCGAGAACGTGTGGAGAATTATAATAAACAGCGTCTGCCCCTATCTCCTTGGCAATTTTCGAGTTGAGATCCTCCGTATTCGTAACTACACCAACATACTTGTTCGCTATCAAGTCCCTATTTTGGGTGTATAGACCTACTTGTCGACCATCAATGGTCACAACGTAACTTACAATTACCTCTACCCGCCTCGCGCTCGCTCCTCGCAGATAATGGATCGTTTCCCTTGCAGTACTCCCCGTTTGGATCGTACCTTGAATGGTTGCCACATCCTTGTCCTTCACTAGTCCGCCTATGACGAACTTCAGAGAATTACCCGTAGTAAGCAATTTATTTTTACTAACTTGTTCTGAAAAGTCAATCATGTGATCAGAGTCATCGTATCTATCTTTTATGATACCTTCTGAGAGTTCCAAGTTCCTAATTTGCGTTTGAAGCTCAATATTGAAGCCCAAACCCATCGGACGAGTGTAATCAGGTTCTGCAAATACCGATTCCACATCCAATTCTTTTGACAAGAAATTGGCTTGCTCTTTACCTATGTTCTTTCTAATT
>DASTCR010000063.1:0-7023 GCA_035710925.1 Nitrososphaeraceae archaeon
AAGTTATGTGGGTTCTACTCGTTCTACATAATGCTTTTATTAGGATTTAGAGAGAGAAGTAGAGAGTTATTAATTGGTGAATTTCTGTCCTGAATGCGGCGGAGATTTGAAATTTGATCCTGCCAGCAAAGACATGATCTGTAAAAGCTGCGGACTATTTGCCTCTAGGGAAAAACTCGAGGAATTACGAGAGAAGGGAAGGGATCAGTTGAAAGATGGACGGAATACTCTGCACGATGATTATCTTGATTGGTGGCAGACATCAAAGAAAGAAAAACAAAATAGGTAAACCATAAGGCAAACGACGGACTAACAGACTAGCCAAAACTAGGGCCTTTCTCCTTCCTCCAGAAAAGTCGGATATACGGTTTGTTTTTCCTTGGTGGTTTTTAGCAATCGACATAAATTTTAGATCAAACATCGACATGAACATTTCCTTACGCTGTTGACCAGAATATCCCGCATCTGTTCTAGATTTCTAGCACGTAACTTCAGTAGGAGATCAAATCTGCCATGCAAATTTCATCACTGTCTGAGGGATTGTTAATGACTTGTGCATATCTCGGTTCAGGCCATTATTGTTCACGGAAATAATAAAATTGTTATTAATCCCAGAGTCGAGTAAATGTTTATTTCTAGCGGTTGTATCTGAAGCCTCTTCCTGTTTAGCTACTTCAACAAATGGAGTTTCATAGGATATTGATAATTTTCAAACTGATTCGTCTAAAATGCTATTATCAGCCGACTAGACATCCATGAATGAAATCTGCGTATGAATTCCTCAGATAAATGGATGATATAGTGTAATCGAATATAAACACTAATAATATCCTCTATAACAGTTCAGATGCTCCACACAACCATGTCACAAAAGCTCTGTGTCAAATGTCGAACTGGTATGGGTGTATTCAGCAGACAGTACTCTGGCGAAATCCTTTGTAAAAGATGCTTTCTTTCATCAATTGAAGAGAAAACACAAAAAACGATAAACAAGTTCTCGATGCTCCGTCATGAAGACAGAGTTGCAGTTGCAGTATCTGGCGGTAAAGATAGTCTTTCCCTATTGTATGTTTTGACTCAACTCTTTGAAAGAAGCCATCGCGATCCACCTGTTGCAATTACGGTGGACGAGGGAATTAGAAACTACAGAGACGAGTCATTGGCAATTGTGAAGGAGTTTTGTGCAAATTTAAATATAGAAAATAAAATCATCAGCTATAAGGAATTGTATGGACGCGGGATGGATGAAGCAATGCTGGAAAGGCCGTCGTCCAAAATGTCCTCTTGTTCTATCTGTGGAACATTTCGGAGAAGAGCAATTGATTTGGCAGCAGAATGTGTCAATGCAAATGTTATAGCAACCGCCCACAATTTGGATGATCAGTTGCAGACTTTTATGATTAACATGATGGCTGGAGACATACAAAGGATAGGATGGACGTATCCCAGCCCCTCCACCCCTAGATACCATAACCTAAAGAAAATAAAGCCCTTCTGCGAGATTTATGAAAAGGAGATTGTTTTTTATGCCCTACAGCGAAATATTCCGTTTCAAACAGAGGATTGTCCTTATATGGATGAGAGCATCAGGACGCAGATACGAGAGTTTATCAATACACTAGAAACTAGAAGACCTGGAATCAAATACAATCTCTACAATTCTATATTAAAGATTTCCAAGAATCTGAGAAATATTCCTACGGATATCAGCCCCCAAAGGTGTCAAGAGTGTGGACACGCATCGACATCAAAAATTTGCTCAGTATGTAAAACTATCTCAATCCTGCAAAAAGATCATCTATAATAAATTTAGTTAAAAACATTTACTTTAATCTTTTCGCGTGCTAGCCAGATAATCAACAACCAGGCGCAATTGTTAGCAAACAACCACCTAAACTCAGACTAAGGTAACGGCAAGATACTCACTCTGAAACTAGTCTCTAGCTATAACTTCTCTCTTCTGGTTTTTAGTGAAGATTGCTTTTTGGCAGCTTGCATATTGTCTTCCTTCACCTCTTGAATATCTTCGGATTCTGAGGTTTCCACCTTTCTTCGGTTCCCAGAGCCGGAATCTGACAACTACTACAAGGCACTATTAAATTAATATAAATTTTTAGGTGTTTGGCTATTCTTCGAGCAGATCCAAAAAGCCCAAGCGTATGAGCTTCGTTACGAGGCAAAACCAGATCATATAACTAATAGCCATCTTCGAGTTATCTTCAATGCAATTTCCGAGAGCGCAGTTCGTCGGTCATGAACCATTACTAAATTGTTGGTTCATTAATGGGTTTATAGAAAGAAAAACGCAAGGGTAGACAGAAATATAGATCAGTTGAATGCTAAATTATCGTTACTCTGGGGGCTAGCTATGAAAAATGTCAGCTGCGAAGATAGCTAACATTCCTGATTTGCTAAACAGAAGGCCTTTTGTTACAGAATTTATTTTGGAAAAAAGAGAAGTCCTGACCTTACATAGTTCTTAAATACTATCTTTATCTTTTTAAAGATAGCAAATTGAATGAAGACGATCTCAAGAAGGTTTGGTTTTGTGATGATTGTGGATCGAGTTTTTTCTTCAACTCCGACGCTTTGGATCATAGGAAATTGAGTAGACACTTCCGAATAACGAAGTATGATTTTCGTTCTGGAAGAATATCAAACGACCCCTCTCGTTAAAAATCTCCGTGTTCTGATGGGGACTAGCTTATACAAAATACATTTTCGGACCTATATAGTAAGTTTCTCGCATTCTATATTTCGTGTGGTCCCTATCTTCCTGCAATAGTTTCACAATTTAGCTCTGACAAAGAAATTAGTGCTAGCGTAAATCATCTCATCACCAATGCGTCATAAATTTTGGCAATTACGATTTTAGCGTTTTCAATAAACCAGTTTAGCGATTGCTGTATTTGCGTCTCAAAGGAAGACCAAATTATCATGGAAACAACAAATACAGCTACTCCTATAATGCCAGCTATTTTGTATTTTTCGGTGCGGGTAATGTTATCGTCCGAGTATTCCATTTCTCTATTCTCCTTTGGGAGTTCTCTTAGGTTGAACAAAAGAATGAGAAAGCGCCCGCGGAATAGCCAAAGAGGGTATGACTTTTTCGCTTTCTAAATTGAAAGTTTGCAAATAATTTAGCATTCGCAGCGGAAGCATTGGTACGAAGATGATGGATGGGAATTAAAAGTTTTCTTGACTGCTATAACCGCAGCATAAGCAAGACTGGCGGGACTAAAAAAATGGTTTGATGACCAATTGGTTAATAATCCTTAAAGACTCCAGTTGCGCATTCCTGACCCGTCAATCATTTAAATGGATATACCATGATGGAATTCTTGCAACATTTATTGATTGTTCTTATCCTATTCTCCTCCCTGAAAAGAGAAGGATCTGAAAACCTTTTACTGCAAGAAACATTCCGACAGATGACTTGAAATAATGGAGAGATATCTTTCTCATTTCATATGATAGGTGATTATGAGGGGGAACAGTTAGTGAGATTGGCGAGGGAGGCAGTTGAAAGCTTTCTCATAAATAGTGCTGGAAAATCCATCATTACTAGAATCCCTTTTGCAGAAAAGATGGGAGTGTTTGTCACCTTGATTTACCTGGATGAGAAAGGACAGGAAAGCCTGCGAGGGTGTATAGGATTCCCTCTTCCTGAAAAAGAACTATTCGAATCAGTAGTTGAGGCTGCAATAGCAGCTGCTACGGGTGACCCCAGATTCCCTCCTCTGTCCCCAATGGAGCTTACCCGAACAGTATTTGAGGTGAGCGTTCTAACTCCCTTAGAGATAATAAAAGTAAAACATCCGGCGGAGTATTACAAGCATATTGAGATTGGAAGAGACGGTTTGGTATTAAGATGGGAGAGAGGATCTGGATTATTGCTACCACGAGTCGCTCGAGAGATGGGATGGGATATCGATGACTACCTCTCAAATATATGTTTCAAGGCAGGGGCCTCACCAGATGCCTGGGTAATGCCAAATTCAGAACTTTATAAATTTCAGGCTATCGTCTACAGAGAGTCTGAACCTGGCGGTAGGGTAGTAAAATTACGGTAGGTAGTTTGAGGGCATCGTGTTTAATGTTAGAGGCTTTAGATTGCATTGGCATCTTTATTTATTCGATGGATTGATAGTAGAATTCGATCTTGTTTAACCCGAATCCCTTGACACGTCTAATTTTGCCTTGCTTGGTAAGGTGAAGTATAGCATAGTGGGCCTCATACTTGCTTCCCAGATCTCTTTCAATGTCTTTTGCAGTTACTCTTCCACTTCGAGTCTTTATTATCGTATATACTGACTCCATAACCTTTTGCTTTGATGATCTATTGATTTGAACACTATTGGTCGACATGTGCTTTGTTACATGAGAAGTGGGACTAAAAATAATTTAGTTTACTATATTTTACCACTTAAGCAGATAAAAATACCCATCCTGAGAGAAAAGGTCGGTAACGCGCTTCTGTCCAGCAGACTCCAAGTCTGAGAGCGTATCTGGCATTTCCTATGGTTAAGATCTGCACTTAATAGACTAAGCGATAACCATATTAGGTAACCAGCGCTTTATTGACTAAATAACTTTTTTATGACCGTCAGACCATTTTATGGCTGCAATATGGATAAGACGGTGGCCATAAATACTTCAATCGTCTTATTTTGCTTGGCAGCAATAAATTGCTGGTCTATGAGCGAGAGTTATGCTCAAGATGTCGCAAGCAACAATAAAAACCAATTGTTCGTCACTTCCTTTCAAAACGTGGTCAACAAGGCACTACTTTTAACTCATGATTTTGATATCGAAATTCAGAAATGGAAAAGAGGTGAACAGAACAATGAAACCATGGTATCAATTACGGATTCTTATGTCCCCAGGTTTAAGGAACTCATTACTCTAGTGAAGGATTTGCAGACTCCCAAACAGTTCGAAAATGTAACAAAATTTTACTTGATGAGCCTACAGTCAGAGCTTCAAAGCAATATTCATTATAGAAACAGCTTGGTATCAGGTAATACGACAGAGAGTTTGCTATCCTCAAAGTTATATTCTGATGCTCTCAGATACGAAATGGAATCTTTTGGGGCGTTCAGGGCAGCCGCAGCCAAATCAGATATTGGATAGCTACATTTTATTGTTCTTCGATCGTTCGTAAATTCTTTTACCCCCTAGCCGAAAGTAAAGACAACAACTTACTTGAGTCAAAAATAGCTTATTGACGAGTCAGACAAGACGAGTCTAGTGGTTTTCT
The DNA here is from genome assembly GCA_035710925.1 of Nitrososphaeraceae archaeon. GTDB lineage: Archaea > Thermoproteota > Nitrososphaeria > Nitrososphaerales > Nitrososphaeraceae > TH5893. The sequence continues at coordinate 5,261 of DASTCR010000063.1, forward strand.
GACAATGAAGGTTAATTGAGCGCGCATGTCGTTACTAAGCCCATGGACGACTGGAAAGATTGTTATTAAGCATAACAGATGCATATTCAGCTAAAATGACCGCTGGAATAGAGCATATCCTAGGGCAGATTACCGAACTTGATTCAATGCTAGAAGATATAAACCAAAAAATATCAAAAATTAGCGAGGAAATAAAAACACAATTTAGCCTATCAAGTTCTGGTATGTCGGTAAACCAAAATTACCTATTGAGTGGCATTCAAAGGAGTCCAAACCCTAAGAACTATATAGTGACAAGTAAAGGTATAGAAGTCGTAGGAGAGCAAGAAATTACGCCAGTTTCAGTGTTCCTTGATGCAGTTATTCAGTTTGCAAACGATCCTAACCGAAAAATCATCGTTCTAAAGGAGCTGGTCAAGCATCTACAGAAGATGAACGAAACAGCATCCAACAATTCAATGACCTCGTAGGTCTATATCCACTTCAACTAATTACTGAATGCGCCGACTTGTATGTCTCATTATCGCAAGGTAATTGACTTTTGCTACAAACTCAACGTCGAATCCCGGGAAGCTAATAGCGGAGGACTGCCGTGCGGGCACAATAATGAATCATAAACTCTCTTGAGATAATCTTAAAATGTTGCAGTTCAGAATCATACGGAATGAAGTGCGCTTGTTGTGGAGAAGAGATGGAACAATATAGGAGAAAAGAAAAGACCATCAGTTTGGTATGCAGAGCGTGCGGCCTTACTAATTCTGTAATTGTCGATCCGGATTCACCTAAATGAGATCATCTGAGAGTTGGACATTCAGGGACGGAATAACTTGGGGCCAAAGGGTCAACTCCGTCCCTCTGATCAAAGCCTGAGATGTGAGTATTGATTGAGCGAAACATCCATGCATTATCCTCCTGGTTTCTAGATGGAGAGGAATGCGAAAAAACGGAGGGCAACTAATTCCGAGGCCATTTGTTCTTTTAGACGACAAGCTTTTCGCAACTAACTTATGATCTAATGGAGCTTGCAAAAGAATATCGCCGGGTTCGATAGACCCAATAACTCTTCTTCAGTAGTTAATTCTTCAATGAGGCTTGTGTCAACTCCCTGGAATGTTTTTTCAAATAACATTATCCAGCGCCTAAAATAGTCGTAACTCTGGTCATTTGATTCTGGGATTTTGTTTACAATGAAAATTAACTTTGCCACATTGCGAAAATCGAATGGCTGGCTATGCTTCGTCTGATCTCGCGTTTAAACTACAAAGTCATAATCAAATATCAGAGCGGGTGATCTAGGTCCAAGCAAAAAGGTAAAAGAGCAATATTGTAGAGCATACTTTTTTTCTTTCTCTTGCCGATAATAATCTCCTCTAAGGAAGGCAAGTGAAAAAGAGCCTATGAAATTTGGTCTGTAAATGAATGTATAATTTGCTACTGACATGCGAACAGAAACTGTCTTGGACATTTCTTAAATGAATGAACAATTAGATATAAATTCAAACATGGAAAATCAAGCACTCTATGCAACTTCAATTGTTATGTTCATAGCTACAATCTCATGTACCGCCTATTCAGTAGGCAGTGTCTATTCGGCATACGGCCAACTTTACTCTGACTCAGAAAGAGAACTAGTTCCAGTAGAGGAACAACAACCATTGGAAGCACAACAACCATTGGAAGCACAACAACCATTGGAAGCACAACAACCATTGGAAGCACAACAACCATTGGAAGCACAACAACCATTGGAAGCACAACAACCA
>DASTCR010000064.1:0-5335 GCA_035710925.1 Nitrososphaeraceae archaeon
ATGGTACTTCTGTTGATGTTATAACGCTAGATCAAATATGGCTTGGAGAGTTTGCTGAGAAGGGATTACTAACTGACCTTACTAATTATACACAAAAGGGGGGAGGTACCTCTGATTGGTACCAATCAAACTTGGATGGAATGTTATATGAAGATAAACTATATGGTATTTGGTTTGAGACTGACGTAAGGGGGATATGGTATTGGAAGGATCTCTTGCAGAAAGCCGGAGTAGATCCTAACTTATTAAAAACTTGGAATGGATATATGGCAGCTGCAAAGAAACTCAATACAATATTAAGACCCCAAGGAATTGAAGGTATACATCTTACCGGTGCCAGCCATTCTCCCGATCTATGGTTTCCTTACCTTTGGATGTTAGGAGGAGATATAATTCAACTAAGAGAAGGTCATCCCACAAAGGAAGCATACTGGTTTCCTGCATATAATAATACAGAGGGAGTTAAAGCATTGCAATTTATTAAAGATCAAGTAGATGCAGGAATAAGCCCGCAAAAAAATCATTCCTGGGGAAAGGAGTTTGCTAACAGGACATTTGCTGTGATGTTAGAAGGATCATGGCTACCAGGCAACTTTCCAGATGAGCAATTGTCGAGTCTAAATCAGAGAGTTGGCTTTATACCATTATTTCCAGTCCCTAGTTTAGATAACAAAACATCTACACTGATGGGAGGAGGAGTATTTAGCATTCCTTCTACTTCCTCTAACAAGAACCTTGCATGGGAACTAATTGAAATCATGTTACAACCGCAGATATTATCTCCTTGGCTTGTTGAGCAGGGGTACCTCCCGACCCAGACAATAATAGGCGAGGGACCTTATGCTGACCAACTCAGAAAATCTATTCCATTCTATGATGAAATGATTTCAATGATTCCTGAAGGACGCGGTAGACCTAGCATTCCAGAATATCCACAAATAGCTGAGCAAATAAGACAAGCCATAGATGATGTTTATTACGGTAAAAAAGGTCCAAAGCAAGCGCTAGATGAAGCTGCCGCAAAGTCTGCAAAATCTTTAGGATGGTAGAGATAATAATTTGATACACATACACATATCGTCTCTCCTCACAGAAGAGAGCCAGCTTTTTTTTCTCCGAAAATACCAAAAAAGACCACATACGAACGTAGGAGGATGCACGATTGGCGTGGTTGCGAGTCCGGTTGTCCGGTAGCCAAAACCTACTGTAACCAATACTAATACTAAAAATAATAAGCACAGAGAGCCTGTCTTGGGATGGCGAACTGGCTCAAGCCGTCTTTATATAATACTAATCCCAAACGACGTTGGTTTGAATACCTATCGTTTTGTTGGTTATCTCATTAGCGGAATATAACCATCATTGGGCAGGTGTTTTATGTAAGCATGAAGAAGATCTGGATAGTATTTCGCTGCACCATATCATAGATCCGCAGGACAGTTTAAGTAAACTTTAATAACATTGTTATCTTACTGAAATGTCTCACCATAATAGCCAAGTGTGGTGAATTAGCCGCAGGATGCCCAAAGGGGGGTCCCGCGGCCTTCTTTTAAGTCCAGCCGCAGGAAGAGGGATGTGACTAAGAGCTGAAACTATAGTCCTTCTTCATTAATCAGTGGTAATATTTTGTTTACAATGATATTTTCATGGTCGGCTTCTATGTCAAATGATGCCAAAAGGATAGGATATTCTTTGTTTTCTAAGGTTATAGTTACTCTTTTTAGTTTCTGATATAACGTAAAGGAATAGATGGGTTTGCCAAGTTTTGATTCGTAATCCTTCCTGGTATTCATTCTTAGGACTGATTGCAAAGCATACATTTCTATCTCCTGCGGAGTCAATAATGGTGTTAGACCGCTTCTGTATCTTGATATAATCTGGTTTCCCATCTTGTTGGAGATACCTACGAATCTGATATTTCGGTCAGATTCAAGTATGCGATTGCAAAGACCCTGAAGATCTTCAGCCTCCATATCCCAAGTCCCCGTATTCGTCTTATTTAGAGTTATGACAAGGATAAGCAAAACTCGAGATAAATGTATTTCAATAGGAGAACTTTATCCGTATGTATTCAATTATAACAATTTGCTTAGTAATTTCCAACATATACTGAAATACAAACAACTCATCTTTATCATCAACAGACATTGGTGACTACTACTGCTACTGATATCGCAGGTATTTCTACCACTGGAATTCAACTAGTTTGTTATCATCAATGCAGAACGTGTGGAATAATATATGACTGTGTTGAAACTAGACAAAAATGTAAACTTCCATTCTCTGATTTTAGAACAAAATGCTTCGTATGTGGTAAAGGGCGGTCTTGACTAGAATTAACTCGATGGCTCACAGTTCTTCAAAATATAAAGGAGCCCGATTTAGCGTTCTAGTTAATCCAAATCGAGTCAAACTAGCTAACTTCCTCGGATTTGATTAGGAAACTAGGTATGATGCGATCTTGTAATCTTTATATAATATATTTAGAGGATCTTGGACATGAATCAATATTGCAAAACATTAGTCATGGGGATTATAATGATGACTGCTGGCCTTATTGCCCTATCTACCTTAAGCGTCTCTGCATCAGCTCAAGATCAAGCTCAGAATCAATCCGCAAGCGATAATATGACCGGTGGCGGTAATATGACAGCAGAAGGAGGCAATATGACTCTACAAACAGAGGGAACTAGTGGAACGAACCAAAGTGTCGCAAGGAACGAATCCGCAGGTGGCGGCGGAATGGCACCAAGTTAGATAAAGTCTCTCCAATCTCAAAGCCTTATTTTTTATGTTCCAATACGGTATTTACAGATAGCGATAGTTTTTAGTAGAGCTTCCGTGACGGAGCTTATGCCGAGAGCCTTCTGATGTCCGCTGGCCGAAAACATCCTATTTTACCCTGTTATTTTAATAAGGACCGCCCGAAAGATTCACCTTGCCTGGTCTAATCCATAATATGAATAGATACCTACTAAGTTTACTTTGCCCATGTACTAATCATTCATTTAAATTTCCTAATCGTTATAAATTATGCTACTCTTAATCTTATAGATCACAATTGATTACTAATGATGAATCGTTACCCAAGGATAATAATACGAAGAATAATTCCGATATTACCCACTCTAATATCGAGGATATTTCAGATAAAAATAGTAAAAGCGGTAGTAATATTTCTATAGAGACTATGCAGATTATTCCTGTTATAGAGGAAGATTTTGATCTAACAAAAAAGACTGTTATTCACGAAACACGTATCATGAAACGAATGGCTACCAGAACTGAGAAAATCGAAATACCAATAGCATACGAAGAAGTATATATCAATAACAAAAAACTCAAGATATATGAAAAGGAAGAAGAAGGATTACTATCTCGTATAAAGGACACAATTGCCCATAGTGTATCTAGTCCTGATGACGATCATATAGAATATCATTACCCTAATTCATCTTCCAACAAGCTATCAGAAGACAATTCAAAAAATAATCCAAACCAAAAACATCATAATTTGGATTTTAGTACCAGGGGAGAAACAGTTTCATTAATTGATGGACAAGAAAAAAGCGAAACTGAGAAGATAGTTCCAATTTGGGGAGAAGAAATAGTAATAAGAAAGAGGAAAGTAAAATTGGGGGAAATTGTAATTCGAAAGAGAAGAGTTATTGCAAGCAAAAAAATTGATATAGATATTAAAAAGGAAAAAGTTTCAGTGGAACATCCTGATGGATTTAAGGAGGAGCTGAGTACAACATCTCAAGAAGTCAGATAAGAAAGATGGTTCTATGAAGACACTCTCATCCTCTGTGAACATATCATCGGTGTGCTACCTATTTTGATGAGTCTAGATTACCAATTGATTATGATGCTAGGTAAGCAAACTTATTGTTCTCCTCCATATCGGTTCTGATAGCCATTACTCATTATTGCTAGCATATTTAGACTAGCTTCCTGAGGTTTGACTGTGATTAGATAGAAAATAACCAAAGCAGTAGGAAGGGCTCAGCCAGGTTAGATGGCCAGTCGATTGAAATTAGAGGCAATTTATGTCTTATTTGCTAACCTTCATTCGATTCCTAACCTGATAGATATCTTTCAGTTTAGGATTCAGTTTCTCTCCGCATATATGTTAGGAAAGCTCTTAGTTTTTGCTACTTGTCTCGATTCCTCCATATAGTTATAGTTATAAGGTGTTCTCATGAATTGTAAATAAAAGAAATAAGAACGGTCCTATCAATAAGCTATCGGATAATGAATTCTAATAACAGTATAAAATATGGTTCAGTGGAGTCCATATTCGTCCTGTGTGAAATATGTCATTGGTGTGCCACCTTTTTTGATAAATCTAGAATACCTAATAATAAATGTCCTATCTGTAGTAGCGCTTCAATCTCGACTTTTCCTATATTGCCAAATGAGAAGTTTACCTTTAGCTATAATGAAAAACGCGGAGTAGAGCTAGAGTTTGGGCTTAAAAAGAAAAGGCAAGAATAGAATGATTCTCATTATCACTCCATTACATTGGTTTTTTCATTAGAATGAACCTCTGAGAAATGCCTATCAGCTTCATCTTTTGATAAAAACTCTTTCGCACAGACAGTGCATCTAAATGTGCCTGCCTCATATTCTGACATAAACATACTACATTATGGAGATATTTATGATATATAGAGGTGCTCCACCTCCTCTCCTAGAAGTGCGTGCTACTAGAACAGCTTTACCAGAATTACGATAAAAATTAAAGCTGCAGATATTTTTCGGGATGACCATATAAGGAGTCAAAGCTATTTTATCATTGAGAGAAAAGCTCTTAGGGGATGGCGGCAATGGCTGCCAGAGCGATATGGAAAGGGAGTATATACTTTGGTTTAGTGAATATCCTAGTTCAGGTTTTTTTCTACTACACAAAAAGGGAGAGTGGAAATAATGATGAAAATGTTGTAATCTGCAAAGACTGTCCCAGGATTTTGTTTTAATATGGAGGTATGGTTAAGTGCTCCAGCCATTTAATGTTAAGTGAACTTCCAAATCAGTTTTCGTGGTAGTCGAACAACTTAAACCCTTGAGATTCTAGTGCCTCTAAGACCTTGGGTAGCTCTTTGTCTTGCGAACCTTTTTTTGACTTATTATGGATGGCTTCACTAGAATATTCTTCGTTATTATTATCTTCTGTCATGTTTTGATCTAATAACCGGAGAGCGAAACATAAGCATGCTTGAGCATATGGTGTGATTAGTCATAACCATTTGGAAGTTTTCATAAACAGATCTGGCCAAGTCTTCCAGTCTAATATCAGATCTAGAACCATGTCAAAGACATTGAACTATACGAT
>DASTCR010000065.1:0-3478 GCA_035710925.1 Nitrososphaeraceae archaeon
CAAAATTGGTTATGGTGTGGGTATGTCCCGCGGTGCCATTTAACCTTACCATCTGGATTTGTGTATCAAATGGCGACCCTCCAAAAGGCACTGTTGAATTTCCAGTTGGTTGGCTGGCATTAACAGAGTTATCACCCAATAATGCACTTGTCCAATGCCCTGCCACTACCCAGGCAGGTTGACCGCTTGCATCATCTTGGACACTGGATATTATCCCAAAAGTTTGGTTTCTGCCTTGCTGTTGCTGGGGAAATGCTGTGGCTTGGTAACTTTGCTGGGTAAAAAGAAGCGTCGCCACAATAATGGTAGCCAGAGAAGCAAATATCATATTATGTTCATTAGCTAGTCTTCTCATTGAGGATTATTGGTAATTCTGTTATTTGTATATATGCCGTGGTTTCCCTTTTGTGCATGATGTAGTGTCAGTATAGAAGTCGGTGAATTGAAAATATAGGAAGTCTCGATGAAGATAACGAAATCCTCAACGATAAACGATATACTGAAATGACCTGTTCAACTCATAATTAAGGACTTAAAAAATGGATATTTAGTCAGATATCCTAGTTATAGTAACTCCGATAATGAGAAGCAAATGAATCTGATATTTTGTGATCTGCTACATCACTCAAAAACTGCTTTCTGATTAATGTCCCATATATTACCAAGTCACGGGCTAGCATCTTTAGTCTCTTGGCTAATGTCGAATTAACTAAAGTTCCTTTCGAATCGAAATCTTTTTCTCCATTTATTGATATATTATAAGGCATACTCCAACCATAGCACTGACGAATTGCTGTTCGCATCTGATCTGCAACTGTCAGCCCTTTTTCATGTGATGCTACTATATATCCAAATGTTTTCCCAGCGAACTCTTCCCAGAAGTAGTCAAGAAAGTTTTTCAATGTTCCTGACATCGAACCATGGTAATCAGGTGACGCCAATATCAATGCATCAGCCCATTTCAATGCTGTTGCAGTTATTTCTAAAGCATTTTTACTAGTACTATTGGAAGTAGATTCGTTTGAAGTAGGCGGTCCTCCTGGATTATAAAGGGGAAGATTCAACTCACGTAAGTCAAGCAAATACGATTCTGATCCATATTTTATCGCCTCCTCCAATACTATTTTTAGGCCAAGGGTACTATAGGAATCTTGTCGCAGACTACCAGTTACGCCTAATACATTAATTCTATCTTTCTGACTCGTGGTCCTTTGATTTTCCAACTGTGATAAGTTTAACGATTGGATTTGGGATTTAACTTTATTAATCATAATGATATAAAAGAAAAGTTATTTATAAGAAGTGAGGTTTATAAATTTTATAATCTATCTTTAGGTTAGAGTTAAACATACCAGAGTTGTTGTTTTGTTTATCGCAATGAATGCCGCTACCTAAGAGGTATATTTGCCAACCATCTTTTGGCCACCGAGAGTTCGTCACGGACGAGTTCATGACCAGAATTTTTTTGCCAATGTAGGACTATGCTTGCTTGAGCTTTCTTGAAGATACGAAAAAGCATTTCAGTCTGTTCACGTGGAATGATAGGATCGTATTCCCCAGCGCCCATAAAAATATTCTTCCCCATAAGATTTGGAACCCTCTGAGGACTAAACGGTACCATTGCTCTAAACAGAATCGCCGAAGACATAACTTCGTGACGGAGTAAAAGTAAACTAGATGCTATGTTCGCTCCGTTTGAATAGCCAATGGTAACCACATATCTTAAATCATATCCATAGACTTTTGATGCCTTTTCCACAAAGTCTGCAAGTTCATGCGTTCGAGACTTTAAATCTTCAATGTCAAAGACGCCCTCAGCCAATCGACGAAAGAAACGAGGCATACCTGATTCCAATACCTTTCCACGTGGGCTGAGGATTGCGGCTCTTGGATTTAGTTCTCGACCCAGAGGTATCAGGTCCTGCTCATTTCCTCCTGTCCCATGTAATAGAAGGAAAGTAACTTTATCTTGTGTGTCAAATGATGGAATGAATTGATGGATGAATCCTAGTTCTGATGACGATGATCTTCCCGTATTTTCTGTCATTTATTTTGCTCTTCCATAATTTCATTTTCTTCTCTTGTTGTTACTTTTGCTGTTTTTTGTGAGGATGGAAGGTTGATCTTAGGTAATATCTTTTCAAGGCTTTTGCGGTCAGGCTCAAGCCACGGAGGAAGTATCAGATGATTTCCAAGCTCTTCTATCTCTTCGTCGATAGCAAATCCAGGAGGATTAGTAGCAATTTCAAAAAGCACACCCCCAGGTTCACGGAAATAAACAGAGTGAAAATATATCCGGTCTATGACTGGAGTTGCGTTATATCCATGCTTAAGTATGTCTCGTCTCAAAATGGTTTGTTGTTTGTCGGTAGGAGTACGCCAAGCCACATGATGCACTGTTCCAACACCCATAGAGCCAGGTGGAGAATAGGGTAAACAAAGTACATCTACAATAGATCCGGGTCCTTCTTTATCATTATCGTTATTATCATTTCTCGTAATCTCATAACGGAACCGACTCCCTTCCTTGTGTGTTGGCTGAAAGCCTAGTTGTTTTGTTAGAACTGAAGCAGTACGTTCGTATCCCTCTACTGCAAGCGTTACAGAATAAAATCCTCTAATAGCATATTCAAAAGGAATGGGACTATTCTTCCAAATGTTATTGTTTTTATGACTGGCTGATTTATGAGCCACAAGCTCCAATTCAAGTCCATCAGGGTCATAGAAGGTTATTACTTGTTCATTCCCTCCAAAACGTGTGGAAGGGTTTGTAAATCCTATGCCTTCGTGTTTAAAGCGATCCATCCAAAAGTCTGTAGCATTTTCAGGAATTGAAAAGGATGTGGCAACTGCTTGACCATTCCCACGACGTCCTTTGGGTGCATTGGGCCATGGAAAGAAAGTAAGAATTGTACCTGGTCTCCCCAATTCATCTCCATAATACAAATGATAGGTTGTTGGATCGTCAAAATTCACTGTTACTTTAACTAAGCGCAGCCCCAAGATTTTAGCGTAAAAATCGATATTTCTTTGTGGATCAGACGCTATTGATGTAACATGATGTATGCCTTGAACATGTGCCGCTGGATTCGTCATTTCCCTCCTCCTTTTGCTTGTCCCCACTTCCTTTATCTATCTATCTCTATCTCTTTTTTCTTTGTTATTTATTAAGTGGCTTAATTGCTTTCGTCGCTTATCTTCATTTGACAGGCTCTAGGCAAATGCTGTGCCATAAAAGTAATTTTCTAAGAGGTTTGCTGTCGTTTGAAATCATAATTGAGTTCTAACATTACGCTGTATACAATGACTATCACATCATACTATACTATGTCGTACTATACTCCTTCTAATGAATGATACATGCTATATGTATCATAGCTTGACGTGAATCAACTTTCACGAGTTAGTCATTGCTCTGCGACAGGAAACGCCTATTACTGTATCTTTGTATTTAATACTGTATCTTTGTACGACACTC
>DASTCR010000066.1:0-4510 GCA_035710925.1 Nitrososphaeraceae archaeon
CTTTACCTTTTTGAGTTTGATTATCGATACATCGTTGAGCTGCGATAACATTTCGAATAATGATCTCTTTACGTTCGTTTCATTGTCGTTTGAAATACGCAAGACTTCATGTAATAGATCTTGAAAGCTGATGCCGTTACACATGCTCCACAATGAGACAGCGGTATCATTTACTCGATATGCTTCGCCCTTGAAATTTATAAGCAGCGGCGTCCCATCTTCGTCATTGTCTACCTCGCCCTGGCGCAGAATAAGTGTATCTTCTTTAATCTCCTTTGTCTTTGGAAACATGTTCTCACCCGATTACTAGTGAACTGCCCGGTGTCTAATATTCATTGCTACACCAATTATTGATAGATTTATCAATGATAGTACCCACTATGCTACCAATTTAGCTCATGAGAGTGAAGTTTTCGCTTTCTGTTATCAATTAAGAAATTTGTGTACCTTCTTGTGACTGGGTTCATAGTATAATTCTTTTTTATCGATAGGCTACTTCAGCAGTCCAATGGTGAATTGTTTAGTATGACTAAGAATTACTGGAAAGGACTACAAGACTACGTTGGAAGAAGGAGAATAATTATTTTGGGATAAGATTATTAAAAAAGGAAGATCAATTATAATGCGTTTGTTTTTTCGAAAAAATAAGGAGCAAAAATCTGCAGAGACAAAGAGGTCTTTGGCAATGAAGAGGCATGTGGCTGATAGCATAATAACTTATGCCAAAAGCTGCCATCCAAATGAAGGGATCTTGATACTCCAAGGGCAGACCAAAAAAAACAATATAGTTGTTGATGGGCTAGTTGTACCGCCTTTTGCCTCCCATGGTCCTTATTATTCTGGGTTTCCCACCTACGATCTTCCATTTGACCTTTCTTATATTGGTACAGCACATTCGCACCCGGGAGGATCCAATAGACCTTCGCTTGAAGACCTCAACAATTTTTACGGATTCGTATCTGTGATCATCTGCTACCCTTACTCAGATGAAGACATTGGGGCCTTTGATAGAAATGGCAATAAATTGCATGTGGATATAATTTAGCGAATCAAGATCAAGACACAAAAGAGCACGGGAAGTAAGCGAAGAATCTATTTAATACCATACGGCATTATTATTTTTGAGGGATAAATTATGAGTCTAGAACAACTACGGTCGAAAGCATTCTTTCAAAATACGATAGATGTTTGGATAATGCTCTGCCAGGAAAAAAAATGGGACTATTATGATGTAGATGCTTACAGGAGTTTCATAAGATACCTTAACGACAAAGGTATGAAAAAGCAAAAGTTTCCTCTTTGCATAAAAGAGTCGGGCGGTAAGTACGAAAGAGGGAGAGACAAAACAAAATTCCTAGAGGATCTCTCACATGTATCATCTGATGATGCATCCGCCTATACTATTAAATTGAATGCAGAGGCACTCTCACTGATAAGATCGTTTGAAAAATTAGGTTAGAAGTGAACCGATCGTAATGGTTCATAATATTCCAGGGCCATGGTACATGAGGTTTAGTACCACTGCCCAGAGGACAGCCTGCTTTGCTGCCACTAGTATCTTTTTAGTTGTGTCGCCCTCCTTGGATTGGTGATGTATTCTAATGTGTAGCCTATTAATGCAAACGACAGGCCAGTTATTCCTATCATCAGACCAGGGGGAACTATCCACCACCAGAGTCCCAAAGTAAAAGCACTAGCCGAATTAGCCTCATTCAGGATTCTGCCCCAGGTTGGAATTGAAAGATCACTCAGACCTAAGAAACTCAGACCAGCCTCAGCCAAAATTGCACCTGGTACGGCATAGGCGATACTAGCAAACGTCAAGGGAAGCAATTGAGGTACTATATGCCTTAAGATTATCCTAAAATCTGACTCGCCCATCATCTTTGATGCTTCCACATATTGGAAATTCTTAATCTGTAAAGCCAGACTTCTCATTAACCTCGCACCTCCAGCCCAGCCGAACAAAATCAGCAATACTACGATATAAAATATGTTTAACCCATATCGGACTGATATCAAGATGAGCAGAATAAGCACCGGTAACGATATGAAAAAATCGTTTATGCGCATCATTGCCTCATCTGTTCGACCTCCTTTATAGCCCGCAGTTACACCATAGATCATTGCTATAACTGATGTTGCAACAGCAACGCTCAATCCGATAAAGAGTGCAACAGGAGTACCCCAAAGCATTCCTATGGCTAAGTCTCGTCGAAAGGCATCAGTTCCTAAAAACCCATAAACCGTGCCTCCGATAATAACACGGACTTCATCGACTCTGTCATTGGAGTTGAAGAGATAAAACGCAATTTTAAATGTATATTTCCCCTTTAAGACTCTCTGTTCTTCCAGATCAGAGAAGACCATAATCTGTGGTCGAGTGACATCCGGCGAATAATTGAAAAGAGAGCTATACTGTCGCAGATTCTTGGTTATGTCCTTGTCCGTTGAAAAAATGCGTGAAGAAGTCTCACTTTGTTCCGCGGTGGTATCTCCTCCTGCATTTGGTGGAAGTGATGAATAAACGATTCTGAATTCAAGTCCGTCTGGTCTTGTCACGTTAATTTCTAAGACAGGAGGGATTGCGCCATATGTTACTGAATAGGGAATCATGAAGTCGGTTGGGTAGGAGTCATAATCGAAGTTCGTCGCAAAGGAGTAGGAGTCAATGCGAATGTCTCTATAGGAATCGACAGAAACTTTCTTATCAGCAGACTCGGAATCAAGAATTGTATGAACAGGGGACCTTGGACCGAATATTCCAATATTCGTCCATGAAGGCGCCGCGGATGCAGGATAATCGACCCAATAGCTAGGACTATTCCATTCCCTAAATGAGGTAAGAGGGACTGACGTTACTGTGTATACTGAAATGCAGACTAGTATAACGAAAATGAAGACACCAGTCAGGCCCATTTTGGAATGTCTGAAACCGCTAATAATATTAGACCTTGATGAAGGGACCGAGGCTTGAATAGTCAGCTTATTGCTTTCACCCGAGGGTCAAAGAAGGAATATGCTAAATCAGTCGCAAATACCGCCGCAATGTAAATTAATGTAGATATGTATACGACTCCAATTATTATTGGAGTGTCAAAGGTAGTTAACGCCTCGTACAATAGGCTTCCTATTCCAGGCCAGTCGAAGACTACTTCAACTAACAAAGCTCCTCCAAAGGACGCGGCTAATCCAAGGATAATAGAATTGAGCAGAGGTGGAGCAGCATTTCTTATGGCATGTGAATATAGAATCTTCTTTCTTGGAATTCCCATTGCTTGCTTGGCCTTAATAAAGTCCTCATCTAATATATCGACAACAAAAAGTCTAACAAAATAGCTTTGTACGGAAATGCCAAGAGCAATTAGCGTAATAAGGGGAAGAGCCATATGGTATAGCAGATCAAAGATATAGAAAGGGTCCATAGGAGAAGACGAAGGAGTGGATCTCCCCGGAAATATCGGAAAAATGTATGCAAAAATGTATATCATAATCATTCCTACCCAAAATCCTGGCAGGCTGTTACTAAACATAGAAACAAAGACATTGCCCTTATCAATGTTTTGTAGATATCTTACAGCCAAATAGGGGCCCAGGTATAGGCCTGCAAAGAAGGTTATAATAGTAGCACTTGAGAATAACAGCAAGGTTCGGGGCACCCTTTCTCCAATGATGTTTAAGACCTCCGGCGATCCGCTATCACTTGTTGAAAAATACGATCTACCCAAGTTTAAGATCATGACTTGGCCTATGGTATTCAAGAATCGCTTAGGAGAATACCAGGGCTCATCAAGACCCAGGTTTTTTATGCGAAGTTCAATTTGGTCCTCCATGTATCGCTCCTGAGCTTCCAAGCTTCGGAATTCTATCTCACCTTCGGTTATACTCCTTGTCACTTCTTGTCTGATATTTTCTGTAAGAACTTTATCCATTGTTTCACCAAGTAGCGCTACAGTCAAGATAAGAATGGAGAACAATACGATTACTAGGTTTATTGTTCTCCTGATAAGCACACGATAGAATCCTGACATGTTATGACTTTATCAACGTGTACTCTCCCCTGGTTCGTATAAATATTATCGCATAAAGTCTTCCCTTTATGCAAGTTCGATGATAATTACTGACTTAGGAGCTAGGTTACTATTATGATATTATTACTGTCTTACTGTTCTCGGTTGAAAGTTATTAGCGGTATAGTAAATATATCAGGGCGAAACGCTTCCTCGCTATTGGCAAAAATTTTTAGCGAATTTGGGCCTAACTTAAGTTTAGACGTATCGCTACTGTTCAAGCTGAATTCATATACTCCCTGCTGATGCGGTAATGGGATGTTGCTCCTGTTTCCTGCTGGTTCTGCTTGGCCGCTCAAGATTACTTTGCCATCTATATCTGAGAGAAAGTAATCCACTATGGCATCATTGCTTGGTTTGCCCCCTATTGTAACGTTTACCCGCGCATTCAATTGTTCGCCGGGGCTTAAGTATTTCTGAGTAACAACCTCTTCTATAAT
>DASTCR010000067.1:0-54973 GCA_035710925.1 Nitrososphaeraceae archaeon
TGCTGATATAAGCACTCACGACAGCAATCCATTATGTGGAGATGAAATAGACATCCACATGAAAATCTTCGGTGACAAAATAACAGACGTCAAATTTGAAGGAAGAGGCTGCGCTATCAGCCAGGCGAGTGCTTCCATGCTTACTGAAATGGTGATGAACAAACCGTTAACTAACGTAAAGGATATTGCAAAGACTGATATACTTGAAAACATAGGCCTTACCAACCTTGGGCCAGCAAGAGTAAAGTGTGCCCTGTTGGCGCTCAAAGTGATGAAGTTGGGTATGGTAAATTATCTTGCGTCAAGGGACCCAGATTCGGCCCGAACCCTTGAAGATGATTTCAAATCTCTTTAAACTTAATTTCCATGGCCTCACTACATAAGAGGAATCCAATCTAGTCCACAGGTATTTAGATTAAACCACGATAACAATTGGGGCATTAACGCACGTTTATCGTATGCCGAGTCACTCCGCACAGTTCGAGAGATGGACATGGATCCGATCGCCACTCTTTTTGTTCTCAGTCGCCTCATTCGGTATACTATCTGCAATAGTAGCACTAGGAGCCACTTCTTCTTTCGACGAAGGGACTAGTACCATGATAAAGTTATTGCATGATAATAGTGCTATGAATATGGTAATGGTAAGCCTTTCATTTTTGGGAGATACGTCCTCGTTATTGTTTTTAGCGATAGTTCTCACTATTATCAGGCGAACTAGAAGAGTTGGCATGATTTATCTTTGCTCCATACTAATTGTAGTAGTTTTGGCTATGTATATCAAGATCGTTGTAGGACGAGAACTGCCACCGTCATTTTCCTCTTCATTCCAAGATCGTTCACAGAATCAAGATATAGAGCCAGAGGCTGTTCCCCACTCAGCAAAAAACCTATCTTATCCCTCCACCCATATGGCAATTGCTGTTTGTCTTGCATACCTTGTTAGAGCAAGACTCGGCACTAGGCACAGAATTTTAGCCTCAGGGATATGGTTCTATCCTATTCTCATGGCTTTATCTAGACTTTACGTTTTACAATATTACGTGACCGACATAGCGGGAGGGTTCCTTCTTGGACTCATTATAGCAATATCGATGAGTAATATCATACAAGTCGAGACTTCGTCTAAGTGAGTGACTGACATTTAACAAAGAGCATAGCAAAAGTACGCATTAACAGGAAGGGTTCCAGTCAACTGACCGTGGAGTTAATTACATTAGTGCGTATATAATGGTAGATAGAGCTAGTATTCTGCAAATAATCGGAGAAAAAGCTACCTCTTTCCGGAAGGGAGTCAGCGCAATAAGCTGTCTTGATAAGATTAAATAATTTGTTTAGTTCATCAAAAACCGCTTGCAAACAACCCTGCGAAAGGTTGGAGACTGTACAATTAGGCATTGTATTGCTTCTGATCTGCCTTCGGTAGTAGAAATAAATATTGCTTCTCTTCCTGAACATTATTCAGACTATTTTTTCGAATCTATACTGAAAGAATTGCCGGAGTCATTCATCGTTGCAGAAACAGACCAAAGGATTGTGGGGTATATCATGTGTAAAATAGAATTTGGCTTTTCCAATTTTCGAAAGCTAGGATTCGTGAAAAAAGGTCACGTAGTGTCGATAGCCGTATTACGTGAATACCGGGGAAAAGGGATCGGCAAATCACTTATGCTAGAGGCCATAAATGGCCTGGCAGTAAGAAAAACGGATGAAATATATTTAGAGGTAAGGGTCAGCAATGAACTCGCGGTCAAGATGTATCAAAGCCTAGGTTTTCTTATAAAGTCTCGTTTGCGTTCCTATTATAGAGACGGAGAAGACGCTTACCTTATGGCATCGGAGTTTATACAGTGATGATATGAGATCCTCTACTAAGGCCAACAAATTAGGAGGATTAGCAATACTCATCGCTTCAATATCATTTTTCGTAATTTACTCGTACTTTTTGCTCGCTTCTCAATGGGGACTACTCATTGTTCAGATTACAGTCCTTGCCGGTGTGGCCGCATTAACCGCCGTCATGGCATGGATCGGATACACAATGGCAATTGCGCCGAAAACCTAGGCAGATTAGCCTATTTAACCACGGCGACATCAGACACAATTTGATACAACCTCGGGCCAACCTCTCTTATCACTCTAGTGCAACTTATATTATGGTTGTAGCGTTTAAACGCGTTCGTCGTTTCCATTATTCCTTCGTTAATAGCGTCGTTCTTGTTTTCTCCCCGCACGTGTGCAAAAAAGTGGACTATCCCTCCTTCATCTCGGAGACATTCAATTGCCGAATTTAGGAACTCTTTTGCCCTCTCGGGAAGTGGCATCAGTACTCGATGGGAGGTTCCTGATAAGACTCTCTTAGCAATGTAATCTGCGTCACCACAGAAAGGAAACACTCTGTCCTGGACCCTGTTAAGTCTGGCATTTATATTACATAACAAGCTTGCCCTGGGGTTTGAATCTAAACTAAATACCTTAGATTTGGAATTTCTTTTTGCTATCAATATCGAAAAAGTACCAACCCCTGCAAACATGTTGGTTACGATTTCGTAGTTCCTGACGCTAGTTGCTATCCTATGCCGCTCCGTAGACAATCGAGGAGAAAAATAAACCTGATCAATGTCAACTACAAATTGACATCCGTACTCGCGGTGTTCAGTTATCCTCTTTTCGAGCCCGGCAAGATGTTCCAATTTCCTTAACCTAAAGTCACCTTCTACCGAAGAGGTCTGGAGAAAAACGCTTTTAGCAGATTTCGTATTCTCGAGAAGTTTTGCACCAATTGCATATTTCTTGTAGAGAAGGGACTCTGGAATCTTAATTATGATGGTATCTCCCACTGTGTCATATGACGAGAAGATGTTACATTTTTCCTCAGGAGATAAAATATCATCGAGAAGTGCTTTTAATTTACCCGACATGCGTTGGACTAGGAACCTTGTTTATGTAAGTAGTAGAATTGGCCAGCTTCTTTTTGTAATTTGTCAAGTCTCCCACCTTCTTTATTCAACCTTGGTCTGCCGGTGGTTTCATCTCGCCTATAGGTGATAGATAGGGATTCAAGAAATCTGTTCATTCCTTCCTCCTTTTTCACAGGTTCACCGGCAGCTCCTTGTATTCCCGGATTTCCCTGGAACAAAATTAAGGAATCAGCCAGAAGGTCTATTAATTGCATGTCGTGGTCTATTACTATCGCAGTTCTTCCTCTCGCCCTCACGAAGCGATGAAGAAATTTGGCGAGGGCTATTCTATCCTCGATATCAAGGAAAGCAGACGGTTCGTCCAGGGCATAGATATCGGCCTCTCGCAACAAGCAGGCAGCAACTGCTACCTTCTGTAATTCGCCACCGCTAAGATTTTTTACTTTTTTTTCGTACAACCTCTTAATCCCAAGCGGTATAATTATCTCGTGTTCTGCAGCAGATCCTTCTACGACGTTTTGATATGCTGACAAAAGCAGGGAGATGACGTTTGAGTCAACATCACTAATCAAATATTGAGGCTTATAGGAAACTGTTGCTCCAATGTTAACACGACCCTCATCCGGTTTTTCTGCATGGGCAAGCATTTTCATGTAGGTGGTCTTACCCAAAGCATTCGCACCGACGACCCCTAGAATTTCACCTCTCCTTATGCGTCCGCTAGAAATACAAAGAGAGAAGGATTGGTAAGACTTTTTGAGTTCAGAATATTGAGCAATAAACTCATCCGGAATTAATTCGTCGCCAGAGCTCTTTATGTCAAACCTGTAGCTTTTATCACGAAATCGTATGTTCTCCGAGGGAAGAAAACCCTCCAGAAAGCTGTTAATCCCGAGCTTTGTTCCTTGAAGAGTAGATACGATCCCATAAGCACCGGGCTCACCATACAGAATATGGATATAGTCCGACAGATAATCTAGAAGACCTATGTCATGCTCGACAACCATTACGCTACGTCCAGCCTTAGCAAGGTCTCGAATAACCCTTGCAACCGCGAGTCTTTGATAGATATCATTGTAGGAAGAAGGCTCGTCAAAGAAATAATAGTCAGCGTCCTTCAAGGCTGCCACAGCTACTGCTAGTCGTTGTAATTCGCCCCCGCTGAGTTCATTAAGGTTCCGATCCAAAGAATAACTCAAGCCTAGCTCGGATATAATTCTCTCAGAATTCCTGCGTTCGTCATATTTATTGAGAAGATCTCTGGCAGTGCCCTTGAACACCCTAGGAATCATAGAGACCATTTGTGGTTTTATAGATGCACGAACACTTCCATTGAGCACTTTTTCGAAATGGGATTTTAACTCGCTCCCCTGAAATTTACTGATTACTTCATCGGTGGAGAGCACTTTATCATGACTTCCAAAGTTTGGCCTAAGGTTTCCAGACAAAATATTAACTATAGTTGATTTGCCCATCCCATTCTTTCCAAGCAACCCCACCACTGAACCTTTTTTTGGAGAGGGCAATCGGTAAAGTCTAAAGGAATTCACGCCATACTGGTGCATTTTGTCGGATCCTAATTCTTTGGCAAGATTTACAATCACAATAGCATCAAATGGACATTTCTTTACACATATGCCGCAGCCCGTGCATAGGTCCTCAGAGATAAGCGCCTTCCCATCGCCCTCTCTCTGAACTATACATTCTCCGCCCGTCTTGTTCACCGGGCAGTAAATTATGCATTCTAGACCACACTTGCGTGGCTGGCATAGATCCTCGTCCAGCACAGCTACTCTGTGAGTCTTTTCTGAACTCTGAACCAAATTTTAATTACTCTCAACAGTAACAGGTTAAATAGCTTGTGTGATTCTGCCATACCATTATGAATCAATCACCATTGGGTTTGGCAGTTCGAACAAAGTGCACAGGGCTGGATGTGTATATCTTGATCCCGGCCAGATAAAAATTAAAATGGCCCTTCTAACAATCATCTAATAGCCGGTCATAGAAGCAGGGCGCGACCCGGACCCATTCCGAACCCGGAAGTCAAACCTGCTATCGCTGCTGTGTACTGACCTGCGTGAGCGGTTGGGAGACGGCAGTGCTGGCGTTTGTTAACATCGGATCGGGCTGACTTAAGCAACATGGTTGCTTCGCGATTCTTCAATGAAAAACCTTGCTATCGTACGTATCCCAAATCCCGTCGCTCCCTTGGGATTGTAACTCTTCTCCGACGTCCCATCCTGAGTCCAAGCTGTCCCAGCAATGTCGAAATGGACCCACGGCGTTGCATCTGTAAAGTTAGATAAGAAAGCCGCAGCCGTTATTGCCCCAGCTGGCCTTCCACCTATATTTTTCATATCTGCATAGTGACTCTTAATCTGCTCGTGGTATTCCTCCCAAAGTGGTAACTCCCAAATCCTTTCTCCTGTCCTTCCAGAGATCCGCTTTAGACTGCTCTTAAGATCATCATCAGTTCCAACCATAGCTGCAACATTTGCACCTAATGCTATGATACTTGCTCCAGTCAGAGTGGCAAAATCAATTACCAGCCGCGGGTTGAATAGCTTTATTCCATATGCCATGGCGTCAGCTAGAATAATCCTCCCCTCGGCATCTGTATTCACTACCTCTACTGTCTTGTCATTGAACATCTTTATTATGTCCCCAGGTCGATAAGAGCTGCTCGATGGCATATTTTCCACGCAGGGAACCAACCCTATTACTCTTATCGGTAACCTAAGCTCTGCAACGGCCCTCAAAATGCCGATAACATTGCATCCTCCGCATTTATCGTATTTCATTTCGTCCATCTTGTCACCGGGTTTTAATGAGATTCCGCCGGTGTCAAACGTCACCGCTTTGCCGATCAGCAGGTATGGTCTTTCTTCAGCGGAAGGGCCACAATATTCAAGGATGAGCATTTTAGGAGGATTATTACTTCCCTTTCCAACAGAGACTATCCCGTTCAAACCCATGGACTCCATCTGATAGCGCTCGAGAACCGTCGTTCGGATCTGATAGCGTACCGCCATCGCCACCGAATGCGATACTAATTGACCGGGTGAACAATCATTGGGAGGAAGGTTTCCCAAGTCTCTGGAGAAATTAACTGCATTAGTGATAACCTTTACCTGTTCGATAATTTTCTTCACCTCTTCAATATTCTCACCCTCAACAAGGATGCTCACCTTCTGAATATTGACGTTTTCTGGTTCTGACCCTCCAGCCTTGTACCTGTCAAATTTATATAATGACAAAAAAATTCCCTCAGCCATTGCTTCGATATACTTATTCTCCTCTCCTCCAAATGGGAAGATAGAGAGGTTCGGCTCATTAATCTCTCTCGACTTTATAGCTATCTTCCCAGCTGCTATCCGGGCAGTCTCTTCTGTCAACTTTTCTGGATTACCAAGTCCTACCAAAAGTATCTTTCCTATTTTGTAATTACTACCCAGTGGTAACAATAAAATTGTTCCAATTTTTCCTGTGAATATTTTTCCTGCAAGAATTTCCTTAAGATATTCTACAGTTTTAGAATCCAGGTGTCTAAAATATTTTGCATATTCCTTACTTTCTGAGATTCCCATGATCAAAAGAGGAGGAGGATTCTCTTCGAACCTCGGCTTTTCTATGACTATTTCAACCATGCGACTCATAGGAAACACAGGTTATTTTACATTATGAGACTTAGTGCTTTCTCCTTGATCTGAATGTAGGTCAGTATGAGCTTCGCCACTTTTAGCAAAAGATATATCTTTTTAAGTTGGGTGCTGTGCAATTCCGTTGTAATGATCCGTGTCATGCCTAACTCTCATTGCGTTGGTGTAACCCTTTGAAATGAGCCTCAAGATGCGCTACCTGAATTTGAAATGCAAAATTAGGGATATACGTATGCTCGCCATTGTAGGAATCGCGGAGGCCGGTTCAGGCCATCCCGGGGCATCATTTTCCGCTGCGGAGATAATGGGTTCTCTCTATCTTAGAGTAATGAAACATAGCCCTCACAATCCAGAGTGGTCGGATAGAGACTACTTCGTAAACTCTAAGGCTCATTCTGCTCCAGGATATTATGCTACGCTATCTGTAGCGGGATATTTCCCACCTGAGGAGATGAGCTCATTGCGCAGACTCGGATCCCGACTTCAAGGCCACCCGGTGAGATTTAGTTCCTATCAACAGAACCAAAGCGTGCCCGGAATTGAGTATTCCGGAGGCTCTGAAGGAATAGGGCTTTCGGTTGCCGTTGGTATTGCACTAGCAAGCAAAATGGATAGAAAGAGGAACCACGTGTACGTTTTGATAGGTGATGGAGAGTCAAACGAGGGGCAGATTTGGGAAGCGGCGATGGCGGCGGCTAAATTCAAGCTAGATAATATAACAGTAATTCTAGATAGAAATCGCATACAGCAAGATGGCTTCACAGAAGAAATAATGCCGATGGATCCTGTGAGGGACAAATGGGCTGCGTTCAACTGGAATACCGAGGAGGTTAAGGGGCACAATGTGGAGGAAATAATGGATACCCTTTACAGGACGAAGCGTGTAAAGGATAGGCCATCTATAATCATAGCAAATACTATCAAAGGGAACGGAATTAAGCATATGACTAATAATCCACAATGGCATGGTAAGGCGCCACCGAGGAAACACACCCCTGTATTGCTTGAAGAGCTCGAAAACGAATGTTTTATC
Organism: Nitrososphaeraceae archaeon; assembly: GCA_035710925.1. GTDB lineage: Archaea > Thermoproteota > Nitrososphaeria > Nitrososphaerales > Nitrososphaeraceae > TH5893. Next base: position 7,617 of record DASTCR010000067.1, read on the forward strand.
GCCCCCTCTATCATAGCCGGAGAACCAGAGAACTATGAGGATAAAATAAGAAAAGCTGAACGAGGAGGAGCGGACATGATACACCTCGATATTATGGATGGTAAATTTGTCAATAATACTACGATGGGTGCTGAGACTATTAAGAAACTGAGACGGGTTACAAGCTTACCCTTTGACGCGCATTTAATGATCGAGAACCCAGTGGATCTTGTCGATAGCTTCATTGATGCCCGGTGTGATATCATCACGGTACACGCCGAAACCTGCACTGAAGAAGAGTTCTTAGCGATAGCGGAAAAACTATTGCAGAATGGTATAAGCCCGGGTATCGCGGTCAACCCGCCCACGGACTTACCGCCATGGGTTTTTTCTCATTTGGAAAAAATAGACGTGCTCATAGTAATGTCAGTAAACCCTGGCTTTTCTGGACAGCAATTCTTGCCAGAAACGTTAGAGAAGATGGCTTTGCTAGACGGCAAATTGCGCAAGCACGGCTTTAAAGGATATATTGAAGCGGACGGTGGTATAGATTCTAGGAGGCTTCAGGAGGTTTATGACGCTGGCGCCAAAATTATGGTGGCAGGCAATGCAGTATATGGCAGCTCAGATATACACGGTGCAATACTACAACTTAAACACAAAGCCAATGTTGCATTGGAAAAAAAATTGCTTGCTCGGTCGACATCTCTGGAAATAAGGCAAGATTGGATTAGGGCACGGAGACATATATTAATTCCACTTGCAAATGAGTTAGGAATAGAGGAGGAACTGCATGCAACTGAGTAACCTGAGAAAAACGGCTGATATGAGGGGAGCATATGGAGAAGCCCTAGTGGAACTGGGCAAGGAAAACCCAAATGTGGTATGTGTAGGGGCCGATACTACGGAATCTCTTAAAACAAAGAAATTTGGTGACAAATATCCTGACAGGCTGTTTAATCTTGGGATTGCTGAGGCCAATTTAGTCTCTGTTGCAGCTGGTCTTGCCATCGCAGGCAAAGTCGTGTTTGCAAGCACATATGCGGCATTCCTGCCGGGTAGGTGTCTCGACCAGATTCGTAACGGCATCTGTTACCCTAATTTGAATGTCAAATTGGTCGTATCGCATGCTGGTTTGACTGTAGGGGCCGATGGGGCATCCCACCAACAGAATGAAGACTTCTCAGTCATGAGATCAATACCTAACATGAAGGTTCTAGCTCCAGCAGATGCCCTTGCCGCAAGACAACTCACCAAGTTAGTTGCCAAAACTCCTGGACCATTTTATATGAGGTTGGCTCGCCCGTCTAGCGAGATATTATACTCTGAAAGTATACGGTTTGCTTTAGGTAAGGCAAACGTATTGTCGGAGGGTAACGATGCCACCATTATTGCCTGCGGATTAATGGTTCAAAGGTCACTCGAGGCCGCAAGGCTGCTAAAGGAACAAGAAGGAATATCATGCCGTGTAATAGATATGTTTTGTATTAAACCTATAGACCACGATCTGGTCTATGACGCCGCAAAGAAGACGGGTATTATAGTTACCGCTGAAGAGCACAATGTGATCGGAGGCTTGGGAAGTGCGGTAACAGAATCCTGTTGCGAGAGATATCCTGTCCCGGTTAAGAGAGTTGGAGTAAAGGATACTTTTGGAGAGTCTGCAAGAGATGACGAAATAGAAGATTTGTTGGTTAAATACGGCTTAACTTCTTCTGATATAGCCAAGAGCGTAATTGAATTAAGGAGGGAAGCTTTTGTATGAAGATCTTTTTAGATAGTGCTAACTTGGAAAGCATAAAGATGTATAATGATATGGGAGTACTAGATGGGGTTACAACGAATCCATCTCTGCTGTCAAAGGAAAAGGGAGATCCGAGGAAAGTAATGAATGAGATAGTAAGAATAGTCAAAGGTCCGGTAAACTTGGAGGTAATTGCAACTGATTATGAGGTTATGATTGAAGAGGCGCATAGGTTGAAAAAGTACGGGGAGAATGTGGTAGTGAAAATCCCCATGATTCCCACTGGATTAAGGGCGGTTAAGAGATTAGCGCAGGAGGGAATATCAACTAATGTGACGCTTATTTTCTCGAGCAATCAGGCGATTTTAGCCGCAAAATCAGGAGCCTCTTATGTAAGCCCATTCATTGGCAGACTCGATGACAATGGACAAGACGGGATGAGTGTTGTTAGAGAAATTACCCAGATATTCGCTAATTACAAATTCGAGACCGAAATCCTAGTAGCCAGTATTCGACATCCTATCCATGTTATCGAAGCTGGAAAGTGCGGTGCAGATATAGTCACCCTTCCACCTGAAATACTACAAAAGATGTTTACACACCCTCTAACCGATAAGGGCCTAAACGGCTTTCTTTCTGATTGGAATAAAGTGAAGGAATTAAATCCGGATCTACTTTTTTAAATTTGCATTAAAGTTATTACCTTCTCCGGAATGGCGCCAAGCTCACTCACTGCTACGCTTTTTTCGTATTCTAGAAACTGTAAATTCTGACTTATGTTGACTGCCTCGTTTAATGTTCTTCCGAGGCCCAGTGCAACCATTCGAATACCCATCCTGCGGTAGAGTAATACCATATGTCTTACGGCATCACTATCAGAGGGCTCGCCATCAGTAAGTGTGGCAATGAGATCCGGCCTGAATGATCTAATAATTGGTTCTAACAGAGCGTAAATCTCGGCTAGGGGAGTGCCCCCTACAGCCTTGACCTGTGCTAATCGCCTTGCATGTAATCTTGTCCACGGTGCACTTGGGGGCTTAATTATCCAGCATTTGACCTGTCTGGCTTCGGTACTGAAAGCGTAGACCCCAAATCTTATTTTCAGAAACTGCAACGCTTCACATAAAGCTACAGTTGCACGCTTGTAATCCTGTTCAGATTCTTCAATACTGCTCGAGTGGTCCAAGATAATTGCGACTTTAGACCTATATGATACCTTAAAATCCGCGATGAAAGTCTTTGGTAGCCTTTCCAAGAAGGTTTCGGTGTCGAACTCGTCACCAGTTTCTTCGTGCCTTTCAATCCATCCTGTTTTCCATTGTTTGAATTTTGCTTTCGTCCTCTGTATCAAATCAACATCGTATATCTGGCTCTCATCGTAACTCATGTCTTCAGGAACGCTCAAGCCTGGTTGTAGTAAGCCCTCATTCCCCCTGCGTTCACTTCGCTTGCTTTCTTCGAGGAGTGCTTTGAATTCAGCAACCACCTCACGCCCCTCAATAATTTCTTCGGAATCTGTGGCCCCCTTGTATTCCAGATTTCTTAGTTTTACAAACTTTTCGATTTCAGAGATCAAGTTTTTCTTGTCAACGGATCTTCCCAAGCCGACTTTGCTCAAAGGTGTGATGACCGGAAAAGAACCCAAAGCATTCAGCTCCAACATCTTGAGAATTTCAGGTATGCGCTTTTCCATTGAACTTGTGCCTTGATTATTAGCAATTATATCGTTTAAGACATTCTTGGCAAAATCCGCTGCGTTCTGCACTCTCCTAAGATCGTTTCCAAATAGTTCGCCCTTCAGCGAACCGGTTAGGAAGTATTGAGAAAAAGCCTCGGCGATCTTATGTTTTCCGTATAGCGAGTTCAGAAGAGGTCTTGAGAGCCAGGATATTCCTTCATAAAAAATAATTTCTTTTTCCATACCCTTCCAAAGGCGGAGGCCAAGGATTTCTGAACGCTTAGTTTCAAGCGTATTTAGTAGGAATCCAAAGACGTGGTCGTAGCTTAAAACCTTGGTGCAATACATCATTCTCATCGACTCATACCATAGCATTACCCGCCACTGCCTGTACCTTTGGAGCTCGTTACCAGGGAACATACGCGGGCTTGGAAGGAAAATTTGCTTTTTGTCGGGTCTGGTAATCGGTATTTTTTGGTCCGTTAGCACCACTTGGATGCGCATATTACCGGTCCACCTTCTCGCCAAGAAAGTAGCAATATCAAGCAATATGTCGGTGCGGAGTAATAATGAAGATTCTGTGAACAACGATCTCACTCACCATATATTGATACAATCAAATCCATAACTTTACGAAATTCGACTTCACCCCATTGATCATAGGCATTTGCAAAAACTATTTCGGCTGCTCGTTTGGCCTGGATTTGCTTGTTTAACAGCTTCGTGTAAGCTATTGTTTCTCTTAGACTAGGACTATAATACAGCTCCTCCACAGCGGCTGCTTCTCTTAGACTTTTGGCCAGCCGGATGCCTCGCTTTATGTCATCAATCTTAGAACCATGGATGTTAGACACATGCCTATTTATGATTTCAAGCTCGGTATCCTCGGGAGGGTATTCAAGCCTGATCCGAACTGGAAATCTGCTAAGAAGTTGGGGGGGAAGCTCCTTCGTACCAATATGAGACAGCGGGTTTATAGTTGCAATCACGGACCAGTCCTTCCTGGCCGTGATAGTTTGGCCATCAGCTTCTTTGAGCACCACTTGCCTTCTGTCGTCCAGCGCCTCATCTAATCTGAGCAAGACATCGGCCTCCGCGGCATTAAGTTCATCGAGATAAAGGAGACCCCCGTCACGCATAGATTTTATTAAGATTCCTTCTACAAAATTGACTTCTCCTTTGGCAAGTGTCTTGCTTCCTATCAGATGTGACTCTCTCGTCCGCAGGCTAAAGTTAACAGAGTGTAAGTCCTTATTCATAAGGGAAGCAAATTGTCGCACGAGAGTCGTCTTGCCGGTTCCTTTCGGTCCTATTATAATACTAAAAAGTCCCGCATCGTAAGCTTTTGTCAATATGTCTAAAGAATTGTTCCAGTCCAGATATGTCTCCATCATATCCCATATTTTCAGATCAGGAGGTTATTAATAAAAACCAATGCGGAATGAAGCTCATTTCTGTAGCGGAGCAATCACCTAAGTAATTCGCGCCTATTTCTCACGTAATCGGTTAATAGCGCCTTGTCAATGTTTGAGGGATTTATGTAGTACGATTTGCCTTTAACCATCTTTTCCATCTGGTTTACGTAGTCTAGCAACGAGTCATCCTCACTTATCATTATGGTATCTATTTGTATCCCTGTGCGCATGCATTTCCTAGCCTCAGCTATTGTTCGTTGAGCAATATAGCCATCAACTTGCCTATAACGATAACATAGATATACAAGCTTTCCTGAACGAAAGTCTAGATCCAAGTTCTGGAGCTCCTTAATTCTGCGAAGAGTTTCAAGGTCAGGGGTATAGAAGTGAGAATACGGCTTTTTGGAAAGTAAATCTTCTTGATCCTTTTTATGATCAATGAAGCATGCACTTGGATGACCATCGGTGACTAGGACAATACGTTTATTTGAATAACCTTCTCTTGTTAAAATTTTGGAGGCAAGCCTAAATGCGGCCTGGTAATTAGTATAGTGCATGAAATCTCCGCCAGGTTCAAAAGTCTTAAGATAAGGTATATCTATCGGAGAGACTCGTGTCGCCAACGCACCAAATCCTATAACGGATATTGAATCAGAAGGAAAATATTTTTTATTAAAAACAAAGAGACCCCAGAGTGCTTTTTTTGCTGCCTCAATTCTGCTAAGATCCCCGAACATTGATGAATATCGCATAGTAGAGCTGAGATCAATGCAGTATACCATTGAGGCCTTTACATCTCGACTTGTTTCGAACTCCTCGATATCTTCGATATCAAGTTGTAGAGGCAGATTGGCTGGTCCGTTTTGTTTCGTATTCCTTTGAAGAGCGTTTAGGAGTGATTTCGGAACATTCATCAGTTTCAAGTCGTTTCCGATCTCAAATTTCCTGCTTGAATCACGTACTAGGGAGCCCTCACCTTGAACTATTGTTTCGTGCAAGCCGATATCTCCAGATGTTAAAGGGTTCATAATATCGACCAATATCCTCTCCCCTATAGAGGAAAAACTCCTATGCGTAAGCCATTTGCGCGAGTCCTTTAGGTATCCTCTTTCTATCAGTTCAGCTACTATTTGCTCCCCATTGGATATTCTAGTTTGTTTTGCTATCGAGGAAGGATCGAGCTGTTGAGGTTGAGTTGATTGTATAACTTCGTTAGTTGAGGAACGTTCTTTAGGCCACCAGCTATCAATAAGTTGTGCAAGTTCCTGAAGATCAGGAGTGCGCTCGCGTATAATCTCTCTACCTATTTTCTTCAGGAGAACGTCAAGCCCTTCTTTGTTAATTCTGCCCTCGTGTAGGCCACCCTTAGCAGCGGACCTAGCGTCTCTGTCGTTAGCCAAAAAATACTTAATTTCAGGCATGATATCGCATCCGGGGGCCGGTGCTACTCGGGTCTTGCAGTGTAGTTGCCTCCCATCTTATCTAGCAAAGGCGGATCTGTCCATCTTAGGCCCTCTAGGACCAATTCAGTTACCGATGCAGTAAACTCGCTGTCCCTTTCATTAACCAATTGTACTACTCTCGAATCTATATCTAGACCAGTAGCTAGCTGAATTAAACTCAAATGTTCTTGCTTAATCTTGTTAGCTGTTTGGGTAACCAACTCATTCAAGCCAGTAAATTTATCTAACTGGGAGATATAATCTGCGCCACCACCGTGCGCGCGGCCAGGAATCGTCTGTGAAGCGATGAATTGTTTATTGCTATCAAAATCTTCTTTGATTTTCATGAGCTCATCGGATGAAAGATTTTGGATATAACTTGCTGACACTTCTCTGATCGCACTTTCGATAATTGAGTTAAGTATCATGCTCCTGCTCTCCCGACTGTCATCAATTTCAGACAATTGGAATTTGCAGGTCTGATAGATAGAAAAGAAATCAGAAAATCGAGGAATAGAAACCATGTTGCTTTGTATAGACCTTATTCTTTCTGCCTCAGAAGCCAAGACTTCTGTTGAGTGGATTCCTATTCTTACGCTTACGCCCTTCGTATGGTCGATTTCCGGGTGTTCTCTCGATAACTGCGCGACTTTTGCGATGGTCCTTATAATAAAAATTGGTAATAGAACAGCCCTGTCCTTGCTAATCTGTGCCTCTTGAAGTATGATGAGCATTTCGTCAGCCACATTAGTAGGGTAATGGGTATCTATATGGCTTCGAAGCCTGTCAAAGAGAGGTTCTATAATCTTGCCTGAATGTGTGTAGTCTACAGGATTTGCGGTGGCCAACAATTTGATGTTGGGTTTGAAAATAACTGGATACGATCCTGTTGTGAATTTTCCTTCTTGCAGGACACTTAACAATGCAACTTGTTTTCGAGAATCGAGAACTGGAAGCTCGTCGATGCATATAATGCCGTATCTTGCCTGTAATAATTGACCGGGTGAATACGATTCAATGCTGTAAAGTTCAACCCCTCTCTTAGCAATCCTTATAGCATCAATTTGTCCCATTAGGTCCTTTACAGTTATATCCGGTGTAGCCAGAACATAACGATATCTCTCTTGTCCCTCTTTCCAGTCTATTCGTGTATCCAGTTTATTGTCTCTAATTTTTTGCTCGCATTCGGGGGAAACAACAAATTCGGGATAAGTACGCTCAGGATTTCTGTCACATAATAGACTAATCATCTCCTGGCGAGGTATCGATGTTGGTATATCATTCGTTAGAGATCCTCGAACAACAGGGATGGGGGAAAGAAGATGAATAGCAATGGACTCGGCTAGCTTTGTCTTGGCTTGACCAATTTGCCCGACGAAGAGGATCTCGTGTCCTGAGAGAATAGCTCTTGTGACCGAAGGGATTACACTGTCATTGTATCCAATAATACCCTTGTAAACCTCACGCCCTGATTTCATCTTCATTACAAGATTTCCTCGTAATTGTTCCTCTACCGAAGCATGCTTGTAATTAATCTCAAATAATTGCTCTAATGTTCTGATTTCCCTATAGTTCTCAGGGACGCCTGGCATCACCTGCCGATACTCAGGTGACGAATCATAAGATCGGTTAACCAATTGTTCAACAGCTTGGGTCGCCATAGGTACAACACTCTGGAGGATATCGGAATTTAAGGATTGCACAAGTAAGAATATTCGGATTTGATATGCAATCCATTATTACAGTCCAAAGATGCTGGCGGGAGACTAAATTTGTTCACAATGACAACTTTAGTCTGGCCAGAACTATTGGAAAAGTTTTTGTCAAGTATAGTTTTTATGCCGGAAGCTGAATGCCATTAATATAATTGTCTGTTGCTGAGTACAAGCATATCATTAGAATTGCAGGAAAAGACATAGAGGGTGGCAAGAAAATGGTCGTTGCCCTTAGCGAGATAAGAGGAGTAGGGTTTAACCTTGCACAGGTTATACTTCAATCAATGAATCTCAACCCAGGTCTAAGGATTGGGTTTTTAACCGACAAGGAGATTGCAGAAATCGAAACTTTGATTAAAAATCCATCTCGCGTCGGAATACCGGGGTGGTACCTTAATCGACAAAAGGATATGGACACAGGAGGAGACAATCATCTTATTACTTCTGATTTAGACTTCACTATATCGAGCGATATTGAGAGAGAAAAGTCAGTCATGAGTTGGAGAGGATACAGACACATGTTTGGACTTCGGGTTAGGGGCCAATGCACTAGGACTACTGGGAGGCGCGGCGGCGCGGTAGGCGTGAAGAAAACGGGGAAAATTCTTCCTACAGCTCCGGCGGCCCAGCCTACTGCACAACCGGCATCAGGAGGAGCATCGACGTCTAAGCCGGCTGAGACTACACCGTCTTCCTCCACCACATAAAGAGTGAATTGCATTGGGTGATCCGCATAAACCAAAAAAGACTTTCCACAGACCTCGTAGGATATGGACAACAGACCAACTCAACTCCGAGCTATATACTTTGGGGGCATATGGATTGAGAAACAAACGCGAACTTTGGAAGGCAGAATCCGACATTGCTCGAATAAGAAACCAGGCTCGAGCCCTACTTGCCGTTCCAACAGAGCTTCGACGAGACAACGAGATCAAACTATTGAATTATCTCAATAGAATAGGTTTAGTTAAAGAATCCGCGACTCTCGATGATGTTCTAAATCTTAAGATCGAAGACATACTTGAAAGGAGGTTACAGACAATAGTGATGAGAAAGCTTGGATCCAAGTCACCTATACAGGCCAGGCAAGTCGTCTCTCACTGTCATGTAACTATCGGAGGTCGCACTGTCAATTTGCCAGGATATATAGTAAGGACGGACGAGGAATCGAACATTTCCGTTAGGCAAAATTTCTTGTCACATGAAGCTCCTTCTGAATCTAGGTGAATCAGGTCGGCGATAAAAGTGTAATAATACCGTGACAATTTCAACAGGGTCTTAAAAGTCAACATCTAATCTTATTCCTCACAACGTCATGCACTCCAAAATAATCTGGTCCTTATGGGGCTAGTGCAATAGTTGAAACCCGTCTGCTAAGTTGACATTTTTCCCGCATGCCTGAATATTTTTATGGTCTGATTAACACCGTTTGGGAGATCATTCTAAAATTGTGGTTGGTTAACTCTTCGATAAGTCTTTTAAGACGGGACGGCGGATATAACCGCTGTGTGCTCAATCATAGGGTACAAAGGAGCTTCCTATGCAGCCCCATTGATCATTGAGAGTCTACGTAGAATGGAATACAGAGGTTATGATAGCGTAGGAATTGCTACTATCGACGCGGGGAATATTTTAGTTAGTAAAGGGGTTGGAAAAGTTGCGGAGGTTAGCAGGGCACTTGGTTTCCAGAAGATGCCTGGACAAATAGGGATAGGTCATACCCGGTGGGCAACTCATGGTGGAATCACTAATGCAAACGCCCACCCTCACGAGGCGTGCACTTCTAAGGTCGCAGTTGTTCATAATGGCATAATCGAGAATTACCGAGAGTTGAAAAGAGACCTAATATCTTCTGGACATTCATTTAAGAGCGAGACGGATAGCGAAGTGATTGCCCACATGCTAGAAGAATCTCTTTCTGCGGTTCAGGATAAGGTTAAAGCTATCGTAAAAGTCTGTAGCAAACTAAAGGGAGCATATGCCTTTGTTGCCGTTTTCAGCGACGGGACAATATGTGGTGGCAGATATGATGAACCCCTCATTGTTGGATTGTCTAATGATGGATATTTCATTTCCAGCGATGTGCTTGGATTTTTACAATATACCGATAAAGCTATTTTTTTAGATAATAGAGATATTGCAGTTGTTGCAGGTGAGAACCTGTATTTGTATGACTCGGAAGGAAATGCAGTGAGACGAGAGATAACACAGGTCGCCTGGGAGCTTGGAGCAGCAGACAAGGGAGCATATGCTCACCACACCCTAAAGGAAATCCATGAGCAGAGGAAGACGGTTTTAAGCGGAATGGATCAAAATGAAAAAGACCTCATTAGTTTCTGCGACATTTTACTCCAAGCTAAAAGTGTATATATTACAGGAAGCGGGACGAGCTATCATTCGGCATTACTCGCAAAATATATCTTCGCCAAGCTGGCGAAGATCCGCACTGAACCCATCCTATCTAGTGAATTCCAATATGTTTTGGACTTTATTGACAAGGACAGTGTAATACTTGCTATTTCACAGAGCGGGGAGACCGCTGACGTATTGAATTCTGTAAAACATGCAAAAGAAACCGGCGCTAAGGTACTTTCTATCGTCAATATAAGTACCTCTTCTCTAGCCCGACTAAGCGATTCATTTCTGACTGTAAATTGTGGTCCAGAGGTGGGGGTTGCTGCTACCAAAAGTTTCACCGGCCAACTTTCAGTAATTTATGCTGTCACTGATAGATTGTGCGGCTATTCTCTTGGAATAGTTAGCAAAAAACAAGCTATTGCTTCTGCGATAGAAGACGTACTCTCGTTGGAGGACAATACAATAAAGCTTGCCGATCTGTTAAAAGATTTGCGTGATATATACATTCTGGGGAAATCACTTCATTATCCTGTAGCCCTGGAGGGAGCATTGAAAATTAAAGAACTTACATATCTTCATGCAGAAGGAATTGCAGCTGGAGAACTAAAACATGGACCTCTTGCCCTTATTGATGAGAATAGTATCGTTTTGGTTATAAACCCACGTGATAATACATTTAATGACGTTTTATCTAATGCTCATGAAATCAAGTCTAGGGGCGCAAAAATAATCGGTATATCTACCGAACCAGATGAAGTGTATGATCATTTCATCAATATACCTAACTTTGATAGCATACTCTATCCCCTTATTGAAATAGTTCCACTTCAGCTATTGGCCTATCACCTGGCCTTAAAGAAAAATGCTGATCCCGACTACCCACGAAATCTCGCAAAATCTGTTACAGTGAAGTGACCTGAAACAAATTATGCTCTCTAATTTCATGACGTGATGTATTTAATAAATTCCTGCCTGCTATGTAACCTAAGCGCAGGGTTATTTTTTTTCTCTCTAGCAATAGTAGACCACGTTGAGGATCCATAGTTGTGACCCGGGTATACTATAAGTGTCTCATCTAAACAACTGAGCTTGTTATATAGGCTATCATACATCTCGTTTGCATCCCCTCCCTCTAGGTCCACCCGACCACAGCCTTCTACAAAGAGAGTATCACCAGTAAGAATGAATTTGTCATCTATTTGGAGGCAAATACTTTCCTTAGAGTGACCCGGAGTATGTAATACCTTTATCATGACCTTGCCCAGCTTGATAACCTCGCCATCGCCTACAGAGACGTGTTTGCTTTTTATACCAGATTGCTCGTGTTGTAATACAGGAGCTCCGGTATAGGTGGCAAGTTCATCGTTCCCTAATACGTGATCGAAATGATTATGGGTATTGATGATCATCTTTACGTGCCAGTTGTTCTCTTCCAAAATTTCATAGATCTTGTAAAGATCCCATGATGGATCCACAATAGCGACGAATTTACTTTTACTATCGGCAATGACATAAGTGAAATTCGCCATCTGGCCAACTTCTAGCTGTACCACACTCGCAGTCATTTTATTAAAACCCCTTCTTCTGCTTCGGTTGGAATGCCTATCGGTTCTACATGTATATATCCTGAATACTTTTTGGCTTTCTTTAGTCCAATTTTTACCCTGTGAAATGTTACAGTGGCACTTGCCTTTACACATTTATTTGATGATGTACCTGTGTCAGGATCGAGTCCGGATGGAACGTCGATGGCCAATACAAATGCTTTGGATTTGTTGATTTTATCAAATGCAGAAGCGTATGGTTCCTTGATGCCTCCTTTGACTCCAGTACCGATTACTCCGTCAAGAATCACATCTGCGGCTTGTATCTCTCTTTCAAAGGTAGAACCTAGACCCGCTTTTTCACCATTTGCCATTGCAACTTTCTTTATTGAGCTCATCTTGCTTATAATCCTCCAATTTGTTCTAGCTTCGTATGTGCGGATTCTTTTCGGCGGTACTAAGAGAAGAGCTGTTATTTTTTCTACACCTTGTGCAGATAGGTGTCGGCATGCGACGAATGCATCCCCACCATTATTACCGCTGCCACAGACAGCCACTATTTTCATGCTCTTCAAGGAGTCACCAAATCGTTGGATCAACATATCCGCTGTTCCGTGACCAGCATTTTCCATCATCAATAGTCTCTTCATTCCTAAGATTTCATGCCCGTTCTCTTCTATTTTGTACATTTGTGTGGATGTAATAGCTTTGTCTTTCATCTGCAAGTAACCGGTGTCGCGGAATACGTAAGGCGGCATTATCCTATATCTATTATGTTTTTCTGCAGGCTTACTTTTCTATTGAACAATAAATTCTTAGGTGCGTGACCTTGATAATGTTTCTCCATGTCAATAAATAGTCTACAAGAATCACTGCACAAAATAAACGGAGAGCTAAAGGGGACTGAGGAAAGACGCGAAAAGCTCCTTAAGGGAACGCGTGACGTCATTTCGTTATGCAGTAAATCCATTGTGGACCTGCACTACGGAAAGAAAGATGCAGCAAAGGAAAAATTGCATAAAGCTGGTGAGATGTTGACTGAGTTTCACGGCTATACTAAGGATGACTTGCAAAAATACCTCTTGGTTCCGGAACAAGAATTCGTGGAAGCATCTGTGTTGAGGTCATTAATCGAAGATTCCGATATCCCGAGCGCAGATGACCTTAAAGTGTCAGGACCGGCGTATGTGTTGGGATTGCTTGATTGTGTTGGTGAGTGTAAGCGTAGGGTTTACGACCAAATAAGAAAGGAAAAATTCATCGAAGCTCAAAACCTATTTAGCTTTATGGAAAAGATTTACGGTTTGGTGTATCCTTTATCAATCTATGACAACCTGGTAGGCGGGCTTAAAAGGAAGTTAGATGTTGCCAAAATGTTAATCGAAGACGTAAGATCACTGGTAACAGAGGAATCGCGGCGACAGAGTTTGATGGCAGCAGTCGAGCGTTTGGAAAATCGGTTTAGGTTTGCGTGAACTCTTAATGGGATTACTTTAGATTCAATTTGCTACTCTACGAGCATGGTATAGGCTAATACAGTCAGTTATCCGAATCTTGAATATGCCTCATTGAGGTAATGCATCAATGCTTTATGCCACATTTCAAAATCTTCTGGCTCAGATGGGTAAGCACGATAGTGTTCAACCAATTTCTTATTCATGCCAGCAGTAAACTTCAAGTTATCGGCTAGCTGCCTATTAAATGAACCTCTAATAATCATCGCCATCTTGTCGAGAGAACTAAATTCTGGATGTTGTCCATCTGTTATATTGTCGATATCCATCTTTGAAAGAAAATGCTTCATTCCATAGTCTATATCTTCATTAGAGAGAGTCTGCAGCATCCTTCGAAAAACTTCTAGACCTGCTGTCTTGTAGCCATAGTCATTAACGTAATCGAGGTTATATCGCCATAGTCGCCTTTCTGTCACGTCGCCTGCCTCTATTGCTTCCACGGCATCTTTTCCCGCTATTGTTGCCGCAATAATGGCAGGTCCTATGCCTCCTGCATCTAGTGGTTTTGGCATCCAAGCTGAGTCTCCTACCAACATAAACCCATCTGCCACAAGACAATCATTTTGTCTCCTCACAGAAACCTGCCATGTACCCCAACCGTTTCCGTCGTCTGTTTCTTCTTGTGCTATTTCAGGATTCGATATCACCGGATTACTTCTTACGTAATCATCAATAAGCGCCTTGACATCATGATGGGCTCCGTTCCTTGCATTGCGAAGACCTAATGCTTTCTGTTGCACACCAAGTCCGATATTTACCTTATTTTCTCCCTTTGGAAATACCCATGCATAACCACCCGGAGCGATTTTTTGGTCCAAGTGAATAATACAATAGCTTGGATCAAAGTATGTCTTGTCTTCTGAACCCCTGTCAAAGTTGTAGATATACCTGCCAGTCGCTTCTAGGTCAGCTCGATCGATTCGCCTTTGAATAAATGACTTTACTGACAGATTCGTCCTTAGAACAGATGCTACTCCTGTGGCATCTACCACGAGTTTAGACGTTTTTCTAAAAACCTGATTTGATAACAAATCATTTCCAACCACACCCACAACCGTATCATTTTCAACAAGCAATGAGCGTAGCGCTATGCTGCCTTTCACCTCGATGCCGAACTTAACAGCATCTTGAAGCTGTCTCTGGGGGAGCAATTTGCGATTTAGCAGATAGCCTTCTCCATCAAAGGAGACAGCGGCTTCGTGGTTGGGCGAATATGCCACGACTCCTTTGACAGGATGTTCGATTTCGGGATGTCCCCACTTTAATCCTATTCTTTCCGACATGTAATCCACTGACTTCTTTCCAACAGCGTCGCCACAAATCCAGCCTGTTATAGTCTTCCTGCCCAAAGTAGGGAGAGGATTCCTGTCTAACACAAGGATCCGCAACGCTTGGTTCGAATAATAGGCCGCCGAAGAACCCACAATAAGACCTGCTAAACCACCTCCTGCAACAATAAGATCGTAGTCACGCTCGTTCAAATACACATTAGAAAAAACTACTGGGAGTATATGATTTTATTGTATAGATAAATTTCATTGTATCGTTAATTGTATCGACAAGGGTGTCCGCCTTTATAAAAGGGGCTTTGGGTCTAGCGCTAGCGCATTGAACTTTATACTTTTTGATGATTAATATAGCCAAAGATCACTTCAACGCGTGTTGCCGGGGTCGCCTAGCCTGGGAGGGCGCAAGCCTGGAAGCATTTTCCTGACAGCTTGTGACCTGCAAGGGTCCCGAGGGTTCAAATCCCTCTCCCGGCGCCTCGTCATCTGCGAGAATGTCATGATTGAGCGTTCTGTAGTGAGTACCTGGCCCTATTTTGGAATGTCGGGTTCTTAGCATACATCGACATTTAGTAGCTCGATTTTACATGACTAATTCATTTTACTGCAGTCACTGCAGTCACTATGAGAGTTGCTGTTAAGTAGATGGCGCAAACAAAATGCCTCTCTATGGTCGGAATAAGTCGTAAACACATCCATAAAGCTAAAGATGTCTGCAGGAGGAAATCGGTTACCCCTCAAATAGAAGTTCTAAGGTGCCGCTTTCCTTGCATCCACTGAAGTACGCCAGACTTTGGGATAGGTATTGGGTTTCATTATTATCCTTTTCATGACAAAAGCAAAACCATTGTTTTTGGTTTCAATTTCACTTGACACCATAACTGCTTCTGAGAGTCCAACAATCTCGCCTTTGATGGTATAAACTCCCACAAGTTCTCCCCTTCTCAGGTCACGTGGTATAGCAATAATTCCCGGAATCGCTAATTGTGCGCCATGGCAAAGTGCATCAACGGCAGTATCTCTAATTACCACACCGCGCAAAGCCTGAAGTGCATACTCTATTGGTCTAATTAAGTCCCTCAACTTTGTTTCATCTAAACTATCCTTATACAATTGAAACGCGTCAAATACATCATGTAATCTTACAAAGCGTTCAGTTGCCTCTGAGAATCCGCTGACCATAGTTCTTCTGAGCTCTACCATAGTTGCTCCGGGGCTTAGAACTTCTCCAATATCATAGATAATTTTACGCACATAGGTGCCAGCCTGACATAGTATTCTCATAAGCAGGAGCCGCTCATGTTGCTCCAAAAGGTCAAAAGAGTACACGCTTCGGATTCTAGTAGCCCGTCGAACAGCCGACCTCTGAGGGGGTCTTTGATAAACATCTCCCGTAAACTCCTTTATAACTGGTTCAATCTTTTTCGCAGAAATGTAAGAATGCAATCTGGCTAAAGCATAGTATTCTTTTGGTCCCAAAGTCAGGACAGAGAGTGCTTTTGTCGCTTCACCAAGGCCAAGTGGCAATAGACCGCTTGTTCCGGGATCCAGAGTCCCACTGTGGCCTATCTTAGAGAGGTTCAACATCTTTTTCACCCATGAAACGACCTCGTGACTAGTAGGTCCAGGGGGTTTGTCGAGGAAAATTACTCCGTACTCGAATAGGGTACCAATGGGTCGTTGATCTGGAAAGTGGCCAAAAGTATCGGTCGTTTCATCATCGTCAATCTTCACCAGATTTTGCAGCTGTGGTAATATCAACGGTTAACTACCAGTCATTCCGTTTTGTGCACGTCGATTTACTTGCAATCGTCTGATGATAGACTTTGAGATTTTTATCAAAGACGGCAAGCTCAACAAATCAGTATTGAGACAGAAATCGAATACCTGTAGGTCTTCGCCGAAGTTAAAATTATACAAATTGCGGTAGATACTCCTATTTTGCTTATCTCGAATTTGTATGATTTTTTTCGCAGAGCTATACGGTATATTGTCTCGATTTGCCATCCTCCTAGCACGATTATCTTGTGAGCCCTTTAACCAAAACTTGATAGCGTCTTCTACCAGCCATGGCAAAGTATAGCTGGTCACTACAGCGCCTTGGTTTTTCATTATTTCAATTAGCTTCTTATCTACTTGTCTATCGAAAGAAGGGTTTGACCTTCTTTCTTGCATAAATTCTTTGGCTTCCTCAGTATCCCACCAGTCATCACCAGAAGTTGAATAACCTCTGCTTTCAGCCAGCATCTTGAGTATATCGCCTCCGCTATAGGTTCTTAAATCAAATTCTTTAGCTAATTCAACAGCCATGGTCGTCTTACCTACGGCAGGCCAACCAGAAATGATTATGCCCGGTTTTTGCTTGAGAGTCTTTGCTACCATGGAGGATAGTATCTCAAGTAATGCCAGGCATTGATGTTCCGGTGATTTTAGATATTATCCCGCTAAAAGCGAAGGACGTTATAAGAAACCACCCCCAGAGAAAAACTTCACCCGGAACGCTACAGGCGCCCTTGGCCTGGCCGGTTTGATCGACCTGTTGATCGAGCTTGACATTATCGCCACTGCACATTAACCATGGGATTTGGATTGGTGATATTGCCGTCGTAGCCCCGAATACAGAGGGAAATACAAATATCCAAAGTAAGAAAGAAGGCATCATGTAAATCAGCATAGGTCGCATCTGCTGCTGCTGCATTTCCATTGTCATCTTATTCACGTACGCTTGTTTTTTCTTTAATTCCTCTACCCGAATTTTGTCTTGCTTTCTAATAGCGTCTGTATACTGTTTTCTCCATTCATTGGTTTCCTTCATAACCCTGGACATCTTGTCGATATCCGTGGTTCTTTTCCTGAGCAATGCGAAGGCATAATTCATCCCTATCGATATCAGGGCTGACACGACCATTGCTGACACCATGTCCGGAAATAAAGGATGTTTCGTATACTGAGGGGTAAGTCCGGGTACTTGCATGATTATTGAGTATATAAAAGTGGCTTCTAAGATCAACCGTTCTTCACCAGTATGCTGGCTATTCCGTGGGCTGCCTTATCAGCCTGATCGTTATTGTTCTCAATTATCGTAAATGGGGACCCCGTCAGATTAGCCAAAGAAACGATCATCATCCTAGACAGATCAATTTCGTGTTGTATTTCTTCTTCAGACAGTAGCTCCCTATGCCTGGTTGTATCCGCCTGGCGTCTCAAGCTAATTTCCCCGGCATTTGCAATGATTAGCAACAGGTGGGTGGGCCTTATAATCTGAACAATGTTCAGGGGAATCCCAGGATAATACCACTGAGAGGTTTTTATAAAAAGATGAGTATCAATTATTATAATATTTTCATTCATTCCAGCGATCCTTTTTGCGGCATCTTCTTGCAGGTCTCTCTGCTCCCCTATCGAAAGATTCCTCATTTCATCTCTATTTTTTACATTTTTCTTGCTTGCTTCTTCGAACATCAGCGTTCCGAATACGGCGGTTGCAACCTTCAAGCCCCTCTGCCTGAGAATATTCTGAACCTGAGCGATTACCGTCGTTTTTCCGACCCCTGGAATACCCACAATTACTGCCCGTATACTATTTTCGTCCAAGAAGAGCCGCCAATTTAGGCATGTGTATATCGACCTGTTCTCTAACTAGAAGATTGTAATAATTTACTAAAATGTCAACCATCAGCAGGATTCCAATTCCTGAGCCAAATACAGTTAATACATCAGAGATTGAAGCGACAAGTCCTATTATTATGCCGCCTGCTATGGTAACTGAGGGTATATACTTGTTGAGCAGAGTCTCTACAGATCCTTCTGATCTTCTAAAGCCTGGTACCTGCACATCAGCATCCAACAAGTTTTTTGCAGCCTTGCCGGCCGACAGTCCTCCAAGCTCTACCCATAGTCTTCCGAAAATGGTGACAATGGTGGTCAGGAATAGGATGTATACAACGGCCCTTATGGGATCCTGTAACGCAACGTCAAGGCTTCTAGGAGCGGTTATATAATATAGCAACCCCCCTGTAGGCGACTGAGGGCTGCTGGGATCAAATTGTGCTAGCCAATTGAAGGTGGGGCTGCTATTTTGGGGATTATAGTTTGCCCACAACATCTGACCCATAAAGATTGCGTTTGCAAGGAGGGCCGAGGCTAGAATAACTGGAATATTGGAAGTGTACAACAACTTTATTGGATAAACTGCAGTAAATCCTCGGTACTTGGTAGAGACTATGGGAATGTCCACGTGAATGCCTTGGATATACACTAATACCAACAGAACGCCGGCAGTCACAAACAACCCAAATAAGCTCGGAAGCTGCCCTACCCTGAACAAAGTTTCTGCTATATCTCCATTGATGGCGGAATCAATAACAAAGGGAATAACACCTACAGGACCGTCATCTGCAGGGATAGGACTGAAGACACTCCAGAGTATGCTCTGTGCCACGCCAGCCATAATGAATAAACTTATGCCCGATCCCAGTCCCCAGCCCTTTTGAACAAGCTCATCAAGCATCATGACAATAAAACTCGCCGCAATCAGCTGACCCACAACCACAGGTACAAACGCGGGGCTGGCCACAAGGTTTCCGTAGACGCTTACGCCGTATAACGCTCCCTCCGCTACGATGACAACAATCGTCACTATCTTCGTGGCTGACGTAAAGAGAGCCCTGTCATCAGGATTTTTGAAATTTAATTTTAGTAAATCAGAACCCTTAAGCAACTGCATCAGCAGCCCTGCTGTCACAATGGGTCCTATGCCCAGCTCCAAAAGCGTTCCTTGCTGGGCGGCAAATATTACTCTCGCAAACGCTAAGAAATCAAACCTGGGGTCGTCGGTTACACCGTAAAGTGGAATCTGCCCCATCACTAGATACAATAATACAGCAATACCCGACCAAATTAGTTTCTCCGAGAGTTGTATTTTCTTTTTTGGTTTCTCTACTTGAGGAACGTATTTGGAGATTGTTTTTACTCCTCTTCTAATTACACTTTCACTTTGTGTGGTCCTCATTTGAGATAACCTCACCTCCTGATGATTCAATTTTTTGTTTTGCAGCCCTAGAGAATTGCTTTACCTTAACGCTGATAGCGCCTTGTAACTTTCCTCCTCCCAAAATCTTATCGTACCCTAACGAGGTCAAATCCAAATATGCTTTACCGTTCTCCTTGAGAGAACCATGTCGTGAAAATAGAGTATCAAGTTGACCCACGTCAGCCCACTTTTGGACAACCTCCTTAGTTGGAGGATTAAAGGTATTATGACCGAAGTGGTCGGGTTCTTCTATAACTGTCCTGATCCAGAAGTGCTTATGTTTTCCCGCTCCTCCGACACCCCCACGTGCCCCCGACTGCCTGTGTTGGCCTACTTGACCCCAACCGCAATATCGGCTTCCTCTTTGCTTCCTGCTTTTTCTAAGTCGGGTAGCCATAGGTCTCACATTCTCCTTTTATCATTAGACTAACGGTATCGTACTTAAGATCCAAATATTACACCTTAATTAAGTCTTCCTGTACTTTAGATCATCCTTCTCATTATTTCGACCAATTGCTCATCTTCACCCAACACACCCTTCTGACGAAATTGTGTTTTCGTTTTCCTCTTAAATCCTCCTCGCGGCGGATTTAAGGCAAACCAGGGTTTAACGATTTGCAAGCTCGAAAATCTTACCTTGTCTTCAGCTAAATCGGAAGCCAGCTCATTCAAATCATTATATGGACCTGAATTTGGAAATTTCAATGGTTTGGAGCCAATGGTTTTCCCCTTCTTTTCAATCAGTTCCTTAAGGAAGCTAGCGTCGACATGACTCCAGGCTACAAAGTCCTTAATCTTTCTTAGCATACCTATGGATTCTGGCGTTTCAGGTAATATGGTTGCCCAGAATTTTTTGTATAAGCTGAGATTATTCATGGTGTACCTTGCCCAATGGGGAACATTTACTGTCCCTTTAACTCTCAGAACGACATATGCCATGATTATATCACCCCATGATGTACGTGCTTCTTATAGCGCTGAAAACGGCTTTAGTTGTAGACATCATTGTATTTGTGGATCCAAAAGACTTTGTCCATGCATCCTTCAGTCCTGCTAATTTTAATAAATTTCTAATGTTCTCTCCCGCAACCAGACCCAAACCTCTCGGCCCCGGAATAATTTCTATAGTAACACTTCCTCCTTTCCCTCGAACCTTAAAGGGGATTGAATGAAGTTCAGAACACCGACACTCCCAGCTGCCACAACCCAGTTTCACGGGTATTACATTTAGATAAGCCGCATTTGTCGCCTTATCGATTGCTATTCTCATTTGTGCTGCTTTACCTTTTCCCAAACCGAACCATCCTGCTTCATTGCCAATAGCCACCAATGCATCGAATCGTGTCATTTCGCCTGCGTCAGTTTGCTTTTGTACTATGCCAACATGAACTACCTGCGTTTTCATATCCGGAATCAAGTGCTTAACTATTTCAGCTTCGTGAATCCTCATGCCGTTTTCATAAACTTGCTCCATTGAATTGATTTTTCCTTCTAATACTAAACTGCCCAAGGTTGTGCGAGGCTTCCATTCACTTATCTGTTCTTGGTGTTTAGAATATCGGCTCATTCTGCAGGCCTATCTCCTGAGATAGAAGAACTGGGACTCGAAGGATGTTGATTTTGATTTTTTACCTGACCTGAAGGCTTTTTCTCCAATATTCTTGACGTTATTTCCCCGACGTGAGACTGATAATTCTCAGGTACTAAACCTTCTCTTATTAAGGAGGAAAAAAGCCTATTGTACTTATCGACATCTTCATTCCTTATTTTTATCGCGTAGTCAGCAATGTGTCGACCATAGAGCCGATCTTTTGAAGGGAATGTTTCTTCAGAGATTGGAATATCCATTCCAGACTCGACAATGCCTTTCATACAAGCGGCTATTCTACTTGTAAATGGCTTGTTTCCAATGTACAGTATCGCTTTTTCAATCCCATTCTGGCGAGCCTTCTTACCAAGCAGGATCCCAAGCAGAAAGCAAGCAGGAAGACTGTTCAAAGAGCCCTTCCACCCGTGTCGTCGGAGTTCTCTACTGTGAACAGAGACCTTCACCACGTCCCCTCCAATTTCAGGTTTAAGAACCTGTGAAATCACATTTTGATTTGTAATTTTGATTGTAACGAAATTTTGCCTTCCGATAAGGAGAGCCTGCCTCTTTCGATAATTTGTTTTACGTGTTCGAATTCTTTTTAAAGTGCGAACATAACTCATGATTATACTCCATTAACAATTGAAACCCTGACAATCTAAAAGACTTATAAACGTTTTAGCTGACGATGTGTTCTTAGAAAAAAAGCTACTTTTCCACTCGTCGAAGGGATATTGTCGCAGCAAACGCGCCTGCCCCAATTCCATTATCTATATTCACCACAGCCAAACCCAATGAACAGCTTTGTAGCATTGTTCCAAGTGCAGCGACCCCGTTTGAGCCAAAACCATAGCCCGAAGAAGCAGGAACTGCTATGACCGGAATATCAACAAGTGAAGATACCACGCTCGGCAAAGCTCCCTCCATTCCCGCAACGACGATGATTGCGCTCACATCGCAGGAAATCATTTCCTTCAGTATCGGAAACAATCTATGAATGCCTGCAATGCCAACATCGTACGAGGTCAATGAACTGCAACCCATGGCTTTTGCCATTAGGCGTGATTCCTCTGCAACCCCTATGTCGGATGTCCCTGCTGCTAATATACCGATTCTTGGCGTTGTTGTGTTGTTTACCTGGGACAAAATCTTTTTCGACACCAGAATTGTTGAGCTTCTGGTTCCGACTTCAATAACGAAACCTTTTCTTTTAAGCGACGAATATATCACAGAACGGTCGGCTTGTTTTATCCTGCTGATTACTACGACACTCTTTTTTGCAAGCACGGAGAGTGCAATACGAATCACATCTCTGGAATCTTTTCCTTCCGACAATATCACTTCCGGAGTAAATTTCCGAAGATCCCTGCCCAGATCTATTTTGGCCACGTTGTCGCCTACGGACTCAATCGAAAATATAGAAATATCTCTCTGAGCCTCAGCTACGGTGATTTCTCCTTTACTAAGTCTAACGAGAATATCTGTTAAATTCAACTTTTTCGGGTCGAAGTTCCAAGCACAAAATAGTAATCCTAGGCTATTCCAATTGAGTGTATTGCTTGCTGTACGTCCGCAACTCCCTTAGTAAATATTAGCTTTTCCTCTTCGTTGAGGGCCAGTTCAATTATTCTCTCTAAACCACCATGTCCGATCACGGCTGGTACGCCTATGCATAAATTACTAGCTCCAAATTCTCCGTCCAGGAAAGCCGAAACCGGAATGACAGATCGTTTATCTCTTATAATCGCTTCGACAATTGTGGCTATTGCATTTCCTGGCGCATGTGTAGTCGCTCCCTTGTTAGATATAACCTTCGCAGCTATGTTCTTTGTTTTATCCAAGAGTTCTTGTGATTGTTGCTGCGACAAAAACTCTCTCAACGGAATTCCTGATATCGATGAAAAGCGAAAAAGGGGTAACATATTCTCGCCATGTTCGCCGATAACCATAGCGCTAACTGATCCCCTGGATACATTAAGCGCTTCGGAAATGAAGCTTTTGTAACGTGAAAGATCTAGCATTCCTCCCATTCCTATAACTTGCGTTCTATCAAACCGTGTTTTTTTTAATGCCACATAGGTCATAGGATCCAGAGGATTGGTTACAACCACAAGTTTGGAATTTGGAGCGTGCTTACGAACCTGTTCAGCCACATCACCCACAATCCCAGCATTTATCTTCAATAAGTCCATCCTGGTCATTCCGGGTTTCCTTCCGACCCCAGCAACGAGAACAACAATTTCAGATCCTTCCATCTCTTGATAATTGTTACTTCCATGGACATTGCAATCTATGCCTCTCTCGGATAGCTGGTGATTTATGTCCATGGCTTCTCCCTGAGGGAGCCCCTCAACTATGTCAAGGAGCAAGATATCATCTAATTCCCTAAGGCCACAGTTAAGCGCTGCGGATGCCCCAACTTTTCCGGAGCCTATGATGGTAATTGTCATTCAAAAAGTCAGGCCTAATTTAACTTATAAGTCTTACAAATTCCCAAAAACAAGTTTTTTGACGGGGATTGGGTTTCTACTGTCCTAAGTTCGACCTAGATTGAAATACTCATTGCTAAGATATATCGCTTGCAATTATGGACGCAAGATTCCATATAAATAACGAGGCTAATCTAAATACTCAATGGGAAGAATTGCAGTAATCGATTGTCAGGCCGGCGGAATTTCCGGTGACATGTTGCTTTCTTGCTTGGTGGATGCTGGTGCAGACAAGAATCGCGTCCGTGCCGCCGCATTTGAATGCCAGAATTATCTCAAAGGCAGTACAATTGATGAGCTGAGATTTGAGAAGAGACAATTCCACGGTCAAAGGGCAATTCAAATGGTTTTCAAATATCGAGACGATGTTACGGTCCGTAAAGGGCATGAGATGTACACTTCTCTCGCGCGTTGCTGCGAACACATCGGGATAAGCGCAAGAGCAAAGGCCTTTGCTCTGGAATCATTGCAAAGGATCGTGAGGGCAGAATCCGCTGTCCATGGCCAACAATATCGCAAAGTTACTCTCCATGAATCGTCAAGCATTGACACGTTTGTTGACCTAATTGGTTGTGCAGTGGCATTAGAGGACTTAAATCTCTTCGGTTGTAGGATTTTTTCGACCAAGGTTGCAGTGGGTAGCGGGCAGTTCAAATTTTCACATGGTCTCGTTCCTAATCCTGGTAACGCCATTCTCGAAGTCTTTAAGGGCCTACCATTTACTCTATTTGGGACTCCTGTAGAAGAGGAGCTAACAACGCCCACCGGAGCAGCAATGCTAGTTACATTGTCTGGACGCGGTCTTGATCATTATCCTGCTATCAGTCCTGAGCGAACTGGATACGGCGCAGGACAGAGATCTCAAAAAACACCCAATATTTTAAGGATTTTAATAGGCAAATCGCCACAATCCCAGGAACTCGATACCGACTCGGTATTCGTTATTGAAACTCATATTGACGACCTTTCTGGTGAAATCTTGGGTAATGTCATAGAGGAGCTTGACAAGTCGGGAGCTCTAGATATTTCTGTAGTTCAGGGTATAACAAAAAAAAATAGACCTATGTACATTGTTAAAATCATATCAGACCTGACGAACCTAAATGATATTTTAGATCTCCTTTTTGCTGAGTCTGGTACGTTGGGCGCCCGAGTCCAAGAGGTAAGGAGGATATTGATCCCCAGGGCTATCGTAACAACTTCTATGAATATCTCAGGTCGGCCATTTAATATTCGAGTCAAAATCGCAAAAGACCTGAAAGGTGATATTATCAATATCAAACCTGAGTTTGAGGATATAAAGAATATATCTCGGACTGTGGGTTTGTCAACAAAGTCAGTAATGGACCTAGCAAAAGCAGAAACGCTACAGCGATTTGGAGAAAACTGAATGGTTACAGAAGTAGAAAACCTCCACCAAGTAATCAAATGGTTCGGCGATAAAGGTAAACCTGTCATCGTGGCTCTCTCTGGAGGAGTAGACAGCGGAGTAGTAGCTTTGGCTGCAAAGAAAGCCCTTGGTGATGACGTGATAGCTGTCACAGCTAATTATAATACTTTGTCATATGATGAACTAAGTTCGGCAAAAAATGTTGCCCGTGAACTAAATATTTCTCACCGGATTGTAACTTACGATGAACTTGCCAACCCACTTTTTGTAAAGAATGATAGATCGAGGTGTTATCACTGTCGGACAGAGTTGTCATCCCACCTTATAGAAGAAGCACGCAAGTTAAGTGCAAATTTAATCGTGGACGGAACACAAATCGATGACTTGCGCGATGTTAGGCCAGGGATTAAGGCGCTTAAAGAGCATGGCATTAGAAGTCCGCTTGTTGAATGTGGATTGAATAAAAAACAAATTCGAGCAATAGCGCTAAGGTTTAGTCTTTCTGTTTTCAATAGACCTTCAAACTCATGTTTAGCTTCCAGAATTCCAGTAGGTATGCCTGTTACATACCATAGCTTGAAAAGAATTGAGAATTCCGAAATTGCTGTGAAAGCCGTCTTTGATGTGTCTCAGGTTCGGGTAAGGGACCACGGAGACATTGCGAGGATAGAGGTTCCAAATGAAGAACTGAAAAAATTCTTCGACCCGACCAAACTAAACATTTTAAACATTCAGATCAGGAAACACGGGTTCAAGTACGTAGCCATCGATATCGGAGGTTATAGTTCTGGAAACCTTTCTATACTAGACAACTCCAGGGGAATCAAAAAAGTATGAATGTAGACAATCATAGCAGGATCTACTTAGATAATGCAGCAACAACTCCTGTTTCAGAGGAGGTCATCCGGGAGATGATGCCGTACTTAACCACTTATTATGGAAACCCGTCTTCACCACACTCGTTTGGATACGAGTCAAATAGAGGGATAAAAATAGCGAGAAAGCGTGTGTCTGCACTGATTGGTGCACATCCATCAGAAATAATATTCACAGGGAGTGGAACAGAGGCCGACAATCTTGCCGTAAAAGGAGCGGCCTATTATACTAGAGATAGATTTCCAAATAAGAATCATATTGTTACGTCCACAATTGAGCATGACGCTGTAATTGAATCATGCAAAGATCTTGAAAAAAATGGATTCAAAGTATCATACGTGCCAGTAAATTCAGAAGGATTTGTAGATATTGCAAAGTTCGAAGAATCCATTTCAAGTGACAAAACAGCGCTTATCAGTATAATGTTAGCCAATAATGAGGTAGGAACGATCCAACCGGTACGAGAATTGGTAACGATCGCGCGTCGCAAAGCAGGAAATGTACTCTTTCATACCGATGGTATTCAGGCTCTTGGAAAGATCCCGGTTAGCTGCCTCGAGCTCGGTGTAGACCTAATGGCAATTTCTTCCCATAAGATAAATGGACCAAAAGGAGTAGGTGGATTGTTTGTAAAAAAAGGGTCTGAGATCAACGCCTTAATTTCGGGCGGTGGCCAAGAAAATTATCTCCGCTCGGGAACGGAAAATGTCCCCGGAATTGTAGGATTCGGAAAAGCCTGCGATATCTCGATGCAGCAGGTCCTACACGTCGGGACCCGCATTCGAGAAATTCGAGATCACCTTGTTGGAAAAATAAAGTCCAACATACCCGCAGCACGATACAATGGCCCTTCAGATACCAGTTACAGACTTCCTAACATCGCCCATTTTACATTCGATGGAGTCAATGGAGAGGATCTAATCATCAAGCTTGACGAACACGGAGTAGCTGCCTCTACGGGTTCTGCATGTTCGGCGAGAAAGCAAAAAGAGTCACACGTGCTGAGATCTATGGGTTTTTCTCCGCCTGAGATTTCAGGTTCACTGCGCTTAAGCTTAGGTCCGAACAACACCATGAATGAGGTTTGTGACGCCGCAGCGATTCTGAAGGCGGTAATTGAGCAGTTGAACGAGCTTTCACCTTATTCAGAAAGCAAGTCATCACGACCGAAATCATTATAATCAGTTCTTGCTGCCGATCTATCATGTCTAACGTTTCTTCTTTGAACGTCGAAATAGGGAAAAAGGCACCAGACTTCGAACTACCAGATATGAATATGAAAACGCACAAACTTTCCGATTATAGAGGACAAAAGGTTGTCCTTGCATTCTTTCCAGCAGCCGAATCTCCTGTGTGCTCTGCAGAGATGTGTAACTTTAGAGATTCTAATCAAGAGCTTAGCGCGATAGGTGCACAGGTTATAGGAATCTCAGTGGACGGTCCATTCGCAAATAAAATGTTCGCGCAAAATAAACAGCTAAATTTCCCTGTGCTCAGTGACTACAAAAGAGAGACAATAAGAAAGTATGGTATCGTCATGAAAGATCTTGCGAGCTTAAAAGACTATGACGCAGCAAAGAGGTCAATTTTTGTTCTAAATAGAGATGGAATAATCGTGTACAAGTGGATTTCGGATAATCCGATGGTTGAGCCTAATTACGACGAGATAAAGTCTAGTTTGCAAAAGCAATAGCACTAAGTATAACTGAAATTGAGGTTTGACATCGAATGTTGCAACAGTAATGCGCTAATCTAATACAGCAACGACGTCATATCTTGCTACCGTATCGCCCTGAGATACCTTAATTTGCTTCAAGTTGCCATCTCGATGAGTCTTTACTGCCACCTGCATCTTCATTGACTCCAATACTATAATAGGATCGCCTCTCTTTACAGGTGAACCCGCCTGGGCGACAATACTGACTACCCGGCCAGGTATTTGACTCTTTATATCCTTGTCCCCGCCCTCCGTTCTTTGATCT
Organism: Nitrososphaeraceae archaeon; assembly: GCA_035710925.1. Lineage (GTDB taxonomy): Archaea > Thermoproteota > Nitrososphaeria > Nitrososphaerales > Nitrososphaeraceae > TH5893. The sequence goes on from DASTCR010000067.1 coordinate 35,649, forward strand.
TTCGATAATGAGCTCTTAAGAATTTCTTGGATGCTAGGATTTTTCCTTATTGAAATAAGGGTTGTGTGGAGCAATAGCCGGACCTCGCGTGATTCGGATTGAACTACTTTTGCTCTGTAGTACTTTTTGTCTAGGATGAATTCAATCTCGTTACTAGTTACCTTCAACAAAGTAACTTGATGAATGCCGTCCTCCATTTCTAACAGCAAGACACCTCTGCCCAATGTCTGGACTATACCGACCTTCTGCGGTTTGTGTAGTCCACTAATTTCTAGTTCCAATTCATACTCCCCGATTCTTGCCTACTTTGAGACCACTCCACCCCGAGACCGCCTGAGAGGTTGACTTATGAACGTCATTTGGGCGGACGTCTTGAGTAAATTCTGAATGAATTAGCAGCGCAGCCGCTGCTGCGTCCGCGTATCTCCTTATTTCATTTTCGGTAGCCTCGTTCATCTTCTCTATGATTGCGTTTCGTTCCAGATAGTCTGTTGAAAGATTTCCCCGTATGAAATTTGGCTCACTTAAGATCGTCTTGTATAGGGGAATAGTTGTGTTGATACCCTCGACTCTGAATTCATTGAGAGCTTCCCTCTCTCTAATTCGTGCTTCTTCGAAGTCCCTTCCCCATGATATGAGCTTCGCTATTAGGGAGTCGTAATAGCCCGAAACAGTGCAACCGGGATAAAGATAAGAATCAACCCTAACGCCTGGACCATAGGGCAAGCTGCAGTCAGGAACAAGGCCAACCGATGGAGCAAATTCAATAAAAGGATCTTCGGCGTTGATTCTGCACTCAATCGCTGCGCCATGCATCTTGATGTCTTCCTGTCTGAAATCAATTTCTTCACCCTGGGCGATCATTATCTGGAGTTTAACAAGGTCAAATCCGGTAACCAATTCAGTTACGGGATGTTCCACCTGGAGCCTAGAGTTGATTTCAATGAAATAAAAGTTCCCCTGCGCATCACGTAAGAATTCGGCTGTCCCGGCATTAAGGTAGTCAACAGCCTGTGCTGCTCTGACGGCTATTTCGCCAACTTCCGCTCGTGTTTTTGCATCGACGACCGGAGAAGGGGAAAGTTCTATAAGCTTTTGGTGCCTTCTCTGAATAGAACATTCTCTCTCAAAAAGATGTCTACCATTTCCATGGGAGTCAAGAAGAAGTTGGAATTCAATGTGTCTTATGTTTTCTAAGTACTTCTCGACAAAAAGCGCCGACTTTCCAAATGCGGCTGTAGACTCTGCCGAAGCCATTTCAAACTCCTGCTTAAGTTGTCCCTCATTGGAAGCCATTCTAATCCCCCTTCCTCCTCCCCCGAATGCAGATTTTAATAGCACCGGGTATCCAGCTTTGGCCGCAACATCTAGAGCCTCCTGCACGCCTTTTACCGTACCCAAACTTCCAGGGACAGTAGGCACTTTGGCCTTTTTCATTAGTGCCTTACATTTCATTTTGTCCCCTGTCAGTTCCATAGCTCTACTTCTGGGTCCAATGAACACAATATTCTCCTTCTCACATCTCTCGGCAAAGCCTTCGTTCTCGGATAAGAATCCATAACCGGGATGGATGGCGTCGGCCCCCGCCTTTTTCGATGTTTCAATAATTCTATCTATGTTCAAATAACTTTCAGAAGGAGACGGAGGGCCTATGTAGTAACATTCATCAGCGAGTTTCACATGGAGCGAACCTACATCCTCATCTGAGTAAATGGCTATTGGTTTTATTGACATATGTCTACAGGCACGTACTATCCTCAGAGCAATCTCACCTCTGTTAGCTATTAAGATTGAAGTAATTTTCTTAGCGATCTTCCTTCAGGCCTCCTAAAGATTGATGTTTCCGTGCTTTTTGGGTGGTCTAATGTCCCTTTTGTCGGCCAGGCTCTCAAGTGCACGAATGATAGATGGCCTAGTTTCCATCGGATCTATAACTACGTCAATGATGCCCTTTTCAGCAGCTATATACGGGTTAGCAAACTTGTCTCTGAATTCTTTAGCCAGCTTTTTCTTGGTCGCAAGAGCATCTGGAGACTGCTTTAGGTCCTTTCGATGAATGATAGTAATTGCAGCTTCTGGTCCTAAAACGGCAATTTCGGCAGTCGGCCATGCATAGTTGATATCAGCCCTAAGGTTCTTGCTCCCCATTGCTATGTAAGCACCACCATAGGCTTTACCTATGATGCATGTTATTTTTGGAACCGTGGCCTCACAGTAAGCAAAGAGTAGCTTGCTTCCGTGTCTAATAATGCCATTGTGTTCTTGGTCGGCACCTGGGAGATAACCTGGTGTATCCACCAATGTTATAATAGGAATATTATAAGCGTCACAGAAGCGTATGAATCGTGCAGCCTTATTTGAAGAATTAATATCGAGCGCACCGGCCAAATACGATGGCTGATTAGCAACGATTCCTACTGATCTCCCATTCATCCTTCCGAAGCCAATCACAATATTCTCTGCAAATAGTTCATGAACTTCCATAAACTCTCCTGAATCAACTATGGAGTTAATTACCTGTTTCATGTCATACTGTTGATACGGATTCTCCGGCAATATATTTACGAGATTTGGGTCTATTCGATTTGGATCGTCGCTGGTTTCAGCCAATGGCGGAGCTTCTGTGTTATTTTGGGGTAGGTAAGAAAGCAACTTTTTAATTTTATCCATACATTCGAATTCGTTTCTGGCAATAAAATGTGCAACGCCCGACTTGGATGCATGGGTTCGAGCACCTCCTAATTCCTCAAAGGAGACGTCCTGGCTTAGTACTTCCTTAACAACCTCTGGGCCTGTAACGAACATTTGGCCAACATTCTCAACCATGATAACAAAATCTGTCATGGCAGGAGAATATACAGCGCCGCCCGCGCATGGACCGATGCTGGCAGTAATCTGTGGAACGGCACCTGATGCAAGCGTATTATGGAAGAATATATCACCATAGCCATCTAAACTAAGTACACCTTCTTGTATTCTCGCACCGCCGGAGTCGATTATGCCTATAAGAGGTGCGCCGACCTTTAAAGCATGTTCCATTATTTTCACTATCTTTTTACCTGCCATTTCACCTAGAGAGCCTCCCAAAATTGTAAAATCGTAAGCGTACAAAAATACGAGCCTACCGTCTACACGTCCAAATCCTGTTATTACTCCATCACCTGGGAATTTTTGGCTGGCAGATTCATCTCTGTGGGTCGTGTACTTGTCGATCTCTAAAAAAGTCCGGGGATCTAACAAAAGATCGATTCTTTCTCTTGCGGTAAGCTTACCTTTTGAGTGTTGTGCAGCAATCCTTTCTTCTCCTCCGCCTATTTCTGCAGCTTTTTTGAGGTCATATAGTCTCTTAATTTTTTCCTCATGCATGACGGTGTAGATACTCCTAAGAGTTAGATATATAAACTGATTAGAAGCGGAATTAATAATTCGAGTTCCTATGAGTTTATTTATTCCCTGAGCCCGCTCCTTCCTCCGCGAGCCCGACGGAAGTAATTCATGCCAAGGTTATAATTATCAAAGAGAGACTGTAAAGATTCTATCTCTTCCTGAAGCTTCTGGATATCTGTCGGAGATATCTCTTGGCTATTCTTCAACTGTTCTAATTTCAGATTTTTTTCTTCGATAAGTTTTCCGACGTTACGTTCATATTCGCTTGCCAACTGAGAAGGCTCGGTTGCCATCTTTTAATATTCTTTGCTGTATTATAAGCAGTCAAGATAGTAATTCTTCCTGTGGCAACGGAACTGCTCCTTAGATGGGATAACAGCAACTGGGTCATAATCGATCCATCTTTGCGAGATGTGAAATTTCCTTCGAAAGAGCGTCCGCGGCCTTAGGCTCTAGGGCGAGTCCTTGGACGAACGGCAGGAGGTCGATCCTTTGGCGCAGTAATATTGCCAAAAGATAAGGTAGATAAATTGCTCCAAATACGCTTACCGAAGTGTGAGATTTTGCTGCGAGAGTTAAGAGCAGTTCTCTCAGTGCAAGACTTCTCGCAAATATAGGGGCAGATATCTGCCATGGCTGGCTGTACTGATTATACGATATATTCTTGTTACTTATATGGTAAAAAAGGCCATGAGAGATTATGCGATGTAGGTACCTTAGTAGGTCCCAATGTCGTCTTTTGAAGACTCGACCGATTATAAGATCAGACTTCGATAATACATCAAGTGCAGCAGCCACTTCATTTATTTCAAGCCTAGATGATACTATTGTAGAAAAAACGGCGGACAAGATATCTTTCCGCCTTTGCTCTGGTGATTGACCATAATGCGGGTCATAGTAACCGCCATCGATATTTATTAAGGTCTCTCTAGCAGCTTCGATTGTCGGTGCGGCTAGAAAGTTGGTTATAGCGAGAGATATATCTATACTAAAGGACGTATCTCTCTTAGAATTGTATCCTGAAATCCATGACTGGGCAGCGTTTAGCAGGGCCCTGATATCGCCGTTTGAGTTCCTTACGATCTGAAGTAAATCCTTGGATTGGATAATCTTTCCTTCCCGTTTCATTACATAATTAAGAAAGAGAAGAAGTAAACTTGGATGGACTCTATCAAATTCGACGACTTTGCACAGCCTGTTCAGTGCTCTCAGCTTAATGTCCCTGCTGTTAGCAGCCATAATTATAGGAACTGTCGGCTCCTTTATGAGCACTGCTAGAGATTCTATCCCGCCGGCGTCCTGTCGGCCAGAAATTCCGTCAATCTCATCCAAGAATAGCAATGTTTTTTCTGAAATGAGAGACCTATTCTTCAAGATAGGTACAATTGTTTCAGTTAGGATACCTCTATTCCTAGTATCACTGGCATTCATTTCGATTAAGTCATACCCAAACTGCCTGGACACAGCCTTAACAACAGTTGTCTTGCCCACGCCCGGAGGACCTGCAAGGATTAATGGCTTTGTGCCGTCGACCCATCTTAGGAGCCACTTTGCAACATAACTTCTTGCTTCCTCATTACCCACCATGTCCTGTATCCTGGTGGGCCTATAGGAATCAGACCACATCATTACGGGTACACAGTACCAGTTCTAAGGTCGAGATTATGCACAAGACTTCCAATAACTTTACATTTTTAGAGGGAGGCTCAGATTCTTGTGTAATAGAGGGTAAAGGTCTCTTCGGTTAAGGTCGTTGTACCAATATTGGTTATAGTGACTCACAGTTAAAAAGAGAAATTCCAAAAATGGTTTATAGTCAAAATCAGGGGGCAGCATGTCCAATGCCATTCTAGCCTCATTTAGATATAATTCGCTTTTTTTCATTGTTAGATCAAATGACTTTTTTACATTGTTGGTGGTAACAAAAAAATATAGTGGCCATGAGGGTGATTTGATTGCGCCATTTTTTATTGCATCCTGTATCTCGTTACCACAGCCGACAGATTCTCCTGCCTTTGCCATCCCGAAATTAAATATCTCACTTAGGGGTTTCATGTTTAGTGCCATATTTCTTCCAGTGGTCCCCATAATAGCACGATACTTTTTATAGCAACCATTCATGTTCTCATCGCTTATCAACTCCGGCTTCATCTTTAGCTTAGCATCAATGGATTGACCAATTCTGGCATCTTTAAATCCCTCCTCGAATGACTTTAGCATACTATCTCCGCCCTGGGAAATTTTTTCTCTGGCTATCTCCAAAATGTAAGGATTCATTAGCTTATAGTCATCTAAATATTCCAGATCCTCATCTCTGTCTATAATTCTATCCATTGGCTCGCTAAGATCTATCGCTATTAGATGACCGTCGACAATTGCATTTCGAGTTTCGATAGGCAGGTTCTGTTTGTAATAAAGGGATGCTGCGTCAAATAAGGCGTCTAAAACCGGAAATGTCATCTTTACGAAATTGGAATTTAATATTCTGGTTACCCTGTCAGCTAGAAGCTCAGGCTTTGACAACCTAGCTCGGACGTCCGAGATTTTATTGTCCTCTAATCCCATTTCCCCGGATGCCGTTTCCTCTACAAACTTTTTCATCGTTAGAGCGGGATTAGGATCGGAAATCACTTGAGTGTGAAGCGAAAGAAGAAACCGCTTAGTAAAGTCCTGAAACCTTTCCTCTATGTTATTGTTATACTTATAGAACTGCTTGTACCCTTTCTCCCGAAGTATACCTTGCTTTAATATCTCTTTCCCGGATTTTGTACCCATTAACGCTGATTTTCTGAACAGAAACTCGTCCTTGCTACTCATCGATATCGTTTGAGTATATTCTCTCTTTATTTAACTTTGATTTCGGATCGAATCTCCCAACAACGCGTTGAAAGCAAATCAAATTGCCAGAGGGGACTACAACGGTGTCTTTGGTCTTATCTAGAAGACATGGCAATACGTTCCTGCTCATTCTTTTTCTTTATGGCGTAGCTTGACATATCATTTCCCGAGGCCAACAAGATCTCTCTTGCCAGCACCTCTTCTATTGACTGCAGACTTGAATAGGTTGACTCTCTAACCCCCTCGGCTATAAAACGCAGTGCTAGGTCTACTCTCCTTAAGGGCGCTACGTCGACAGAGACGTGATAAACGACACCGCCGTATACTATCCTAGTCGTATCCTCATTTGGCGAGGCGTTTTCAACCGCTTTTACTAGCAGTTCGACTGGGTTTTTACCGGTCTCCAAACTCAAAATGTCAAGAGCTGCCTCGATAGTCTTGTATATTCTCGCCTTTTTACCCCCCATTCTCCCAGTATTTTTCGCATACCGCTTTCCAAAGTGCATTAGCTTATTTGCAAGTCGCTCAACGATATGGACATCAGCCTTTTTCATTCGCTGATGTTCATGTCTACCAAACGTGACTGGTATTGCGACGGAAGGGATGAGGGAGATTACATTTTGTAAACCTTGATCGTTTACCGCGATTTTACGCACGTCCCACTTGTTAAATAACAGAGCAGTGGGTTGATCCCTAGCTGGCAACTCTATCTCCTCGGCTTCTCCTTTTTGCCTCTGACCAATTCATTAAGCGAAACACCATTCACCTTAAATACTTGCCATCTGACCCCGGGAATATCTCCCATCGCTCCGCCCATGGATCCTCCAATACCTTCCAGAGCGACCTCATCGTGTTCATCCACAAAATTCAAGGCACCGTCCTTTGGCAAAAATGCAGTTACAGATTTGCCATTTTTGATGAGTTGTACTCTGACACACTTTCGTACTGCAGAGTTAGGTTGCTTAGATTCAATTCCAACCTTTTCTAATACTATACCCCGAGCCTGAGGAGACCCTCCCAACGGGTTAGCTCTCTTGTCTAACATCAACATTCTTCTTTTGTAATATTTGTTAGCCCACCGCGCATGGGTCCTTTTTGATCGGAGTACCCTTCCTGCAAATAGACCCAAAGGAGACTTAGCCATTATATATTCACCTTATTGTGAATATTCGGAGATTGCTCTGGGCTCACTATAAGTACGCTGGAGATTTGGAAGTATCTCTTCGCAAGCAATCTTGCTTTCTCAGCGTTCCTTCCATCTTTTCCAACAACAACACCCTTTTTACTAGGGTCTACGATGACGATTGCTTGCTTTGTTCCGTCCGTTCTTTCAGAAATCTGAATCTCTCTGATCATCTCTGAGTTCAATATGTTACTAATAAATTCAGGAGCCTCATCTGAATACTCCACTAATTCAACCTTCTTCGTAACGACGTTTTGAAGCTGTTTGATGGTGTTCCCTCCCTTTCCAATTGCTAGTCCCATTTGTCCTTTATTTACAACAAAGATTACTCTATCCATCCTATTATCGACTATACAATCTCTAGCCACTGCAGCAGTAACGTTCTGGAATAATGACATTAGTCTTAATTCATCTGATGTCAACTTTATCTTTTCAGTCATTCATTACTTCCTCTAACGGAGTCACAAATAGTTTCATAATCAACATACCAAGACATCCCATGCTGAATCAACAAGTCCAATTTAAGTCTTGATGATTCTGCCCTAATCTGTGTATAAAGGTTGCCTTGTCGTATAGGGTAGGTGTCATCGGCGACACGATATCTAACTCTAGCTTAATCGCGGTAATCTGACATGGATCAACAATCGTGTATCCATAATTCTGCGAACATCACAGACGTTGTTCTGGCAGATCTGGGAAAAGTCTTTTGATTGATAATCAAGCGGGGCTGGTCCTGGGTTTCCCCGTCTCTTGCACAAGATTATTTATATCTTCAACATTGCCTGTCTTTAGTGATATGGCCGAAATCCTATACGGTGCACCACACAACCTTGCAAGCTGCAGCGAGGTACCTCTAAAATGATACACTGGAATGTTTAAAGCATTTGCATCTCTCTCTAGCACATTCCTGAGACCACCAACCATAGAGTCAGATATTATAATTAGCTTAGAGCCTTTTACGGATTTAATGACCTCCCTAGATCCTGCTCGGTATTTGTTTAATGAAATTGCTTCCCTGGCTAATTTTTCTAATCTATTTACCATCTTCTTCTCTCACGCTCATGTATAAGTCGACCATACCTGTTCCGACTGGCACGGTAGCTCCAACGATTACGTTTTCCGTCACTCCTTTCAATGCTTCGACCTGACCTTCAAGTGAGGCCCTCGCTATTGTCGGGACTGTTATTTCAAAGGCAGCCCTTGCAAGAACCGACGTCTTAGTACCCGCTATTCCATGGCGTCCTATTTGTTGAAGATGACCCTTAGAAGTCATTAGATCTGCAACAAGCATTATGTGACGAGTGTCAACCTCTAGTCCTTGTTCTTCTAACGTATTTGTAATCTCCTTAATAAGAGCTGTGCGAGCTGCCTCAATACCTAAGGTTTGCCAGATCTCATACACGTTATTTGTAGTGGATCGCGTTGTGTCGACACCTTCGATGGAGAGAACCTTTGCAAGGTTTGATCCTGCGGTCTGGATTACCCATTCTTCATCTTGTTTTACTATCGTAACTCTTTCGATGTCAGGAACACCCTTTACCCTAGCGTTTAAAAGCTTATTCTTAAGAGTCAAAATGAGCTGTGCTTCAGGCTCCTCAGGTGTTGTCACCTTTATGAAGTTTTTCTTCTCATTCATAGAGATATCATACTTCTTCTTGGTGCCCTTCAATACTTCATAAACATCTTTGAAAGTGCAACCTCTTTCGATAAGTTTTTCCTCAGACAGATTAAAGCTAATGACTCCGGTGTAGTCAGTATCTGTTTTCTGAATCAAATCCCCCACCTTAGTAAATATGATTTGCTGTGCAACTTCAAGGGCTTTTTCTCGAGATACTCTATGCCCCTTATCCAAGTAAATATCCATCGTGGGGGTAACAGGCTTCTTGCGTGCGTCAACCAACTCGATAAGTCTCGGAAGTCCAAGCGTCACGTTTCTTTCCTTTACTCCTGCGAAGTGAAAGGTTCTAAGAGTCATCTGCGTTCCTGGCTCCCCAATGGATTGAGCAGTAACAACCCCAACGGCTTCCCCAGGCTCTGCAAGCGCACGTCGCATCAAGTCAATCGTTTTTCTAAGCACCTTTTCAACTCCATCCTTACTCAATTTATTATGTGCGAAAGCACTGATCAGGTACTTTCTCAATTTGGGATTGAGATCTTCTGTATATCTAGATAACATATTTCCTATTTCAGCTTCACTCGCTTTCCTTCCTTCGTCGACTATTGATTCACTCTCGATTAAACGCGATACGTTGACGGCTTCCCCGTGGTCACTCTTTGCGGGATCGACGCCGTCCTCTCCGTACATATACTGAATAATGTTCCCGTGAGGATCACGCACTGTATGGTCATATTCAATTTTCAAGTGCTCCAGGGCATTTATGAGGCGCCTTTGCATATACCCAGACTGCTGTGTTCTTACGGCAGTGTCCACAAGCCCTTCTCTTCCGCCCATCGCATGAAAGAAAAATTCGAGTGGACTTAGGCCGTCTCTATAATTTGACTTGATAAAGCCTTTTGAATCTGGGTTGGCGTCATTTCTCTTGAAGTGCGGCAATGATCTGTTGTGGTAACCCTTTTGGATACGTTTTCCCCTAATAGATTGTTGGCCAAGCGCAGCCGTCATTTGGCCAATATTTAACGTCGAACCTCGTGCGCCGGTTGAAGCCATAATTATGCCTGAGTTATCGTCAGGAAAGGCTCTGTCGGCAGTCCTTCCTGCTCGATCTCTTGCCCGGGAAAGCTCGTTGACAACGTAGAGCTCTAACGCCTCCTCAGGGGCAAGCCCTCTTGTAAGTGGCAGGCTTCCGTCATTGTATTGACGTATCAAGTCGTATACTTTGTCGTATGCTTTTTCAATCACGTTGCGAATTTCCTTTCTGGTTTCATCGCTTAACCACAAGTCCGAATATCCATAGGTAAAGCCTCGGTGAGTTATGAACGTCTTAAGCATTACTAATATTGAATCTAGGAATTTCCCAGCACGGTCGTTGCCATAATCCTTTACTATTCTATGGAGCACACTGTCAGGCTCTTCTGCACCTATTGAAGCTTTGTCAATTACCCCGCTTGTTAAACGGCCTGATTTTATAACTACGTCTCTGCCCTCTTTCTTGGTGGCTTTGGTCCATTTTGAGGTAATTATGAAGTTGAAGTCGCTTGGTAAGAACAGGGAGAAAAGTTGCTTACCTGAGTAAAGCCTTGTTCCATTACGGTTTATCTCAGGCTCGGGAAGACTGCCCTTATAGCCTCCTATCAGTGCGAGGTTGGCAAACTCTTCTTTGCCTAAATAGGTGTCATCTCTCGTCAGGATGAATGCTCCTGTTATGAAATCCCTAATTCCACCAATTATTGGCCCTCCGTATCGGGGCGAGACAAGCTGATCTTGGACACGCATTAGCAATGCTGCCTCAGCTCTGGCCTCTTCACTTTGAGGTACATGCAAGTTCATCTCATCGCCATCAAAGTCTGCATTGTATGGGGGACAAACAGCAGGATGCAGCCGAAAGGTTCGATAAGGCAACACCCTGACATAGTGAGCCATGATGGACATTCGGTGCAATGAGGGTTGCCTATTGAATATTACAATGTCTCCGTCAGATAGGTGTCGCTCAACCATAAATCCTGGTGCAATTGAATCTGCTAATACCTTTCTGTCGTTGACATAATCTAACCTTATTTTAACTCCGTCAGGACGAATAATGTAGTTAGCACCGGGATAAGTATTTGGACCATTGACCACATGTTCCCTGAGCCTTTCAATATTCCACTGAGAAATGGTTTCCGGAATAGTTAGCTTCTTCGCTACATCCACTGGCACACCTACATTGGATATCGCAAGGTTCGGATCAGGGGAAATTACCGTTCTGCTGGAAAAGTCGACCCTTTTGCCAGATAAGGATCCTCTGAACCTACCTTCTTTTCCCTTTAGCCTTTGGGTCAGCGTCTTCAGCGGTCTTCCCGATCTGTGATGAGCTTGTGGTATTCCTGACACTTCATTATCAAAATATGTTGTAACGTGGTACTGAAGTAGATCAACCAGGTCCTGAACAATTAGAGGAGGTGTTCCTGCCTCCTTGCTCTCCTTCAGCCTCTGGTTGACCCGTATTATATCTACAAGCTTATGGGTCAGGTCATCCTCAGATCGAATACCAGTCTCCAGAATGATCGAAGGCCGAACTGTGACCGGCGGGACAGGCAAGACTTGTAATACAAACCACTCTGGCCTTGCTGTAGTGGGGTCATACCCTAGCAAGGTAAGATCTGAATCAGGAATGTGAACCAAGCGCTCCCTTATGGTTATAGGTAATAGCCTGTTTTCTCCGGCTTCTGTCTTTTCTACAAATATCGTCGGCTTGGTAAAAATTAGATCGTACTGCTCTTTTCCGCAATGCGGACAGACCTTAACCTTCTTGGCCTTTTCTATTATTTCTTCCTTAATGCTTTCCAGAGTAATTACCGCATAGGCAGCCTTTGCATCTCGGATGCTCTTGTACTTCGCAAGCTCTTCTGGATGCAGCTTGATTTTATTGCAGCTTCTGCATGTTATTAAAAGGAGTTTGTGTATATCGTCAATGAAAGCTATATGTAATACCGGTTCCGCTAGCTCAATGTGGCCAAAATGCCCAGGACATCTTGCTGAAGTGTTTCCACAAGTAGCACATTTCTGGCCAGGTTCGAGTGTCCCTAGACGGTTATCCATTAGTCCTCCCTGAACAGGCATTCCATCTTCGTCGTATGTTTCAGGGGCAGTTACTTCGGCAACACTAAACTTGCGAACTTCGACGGGCGACCAAATGCTGAACTTTATACCGCCAAGTATTTTTACTGCTTCTTCCATTTTAGTCAGTTCCCCCGTTATACCTTCTCCCGAGCCAACAGCCGAGGAGCAACATTGAGACTCATCATTTCCTGCAAAAGGAGCTTGAATGCGTAAGCAATAACTACCGAGGAGATCTTGGACTTCTCGCCGCATACTCGGCATATGAATCGTCGTTGCTTGACGTCGTAGTATGCCAAAAGCCCGCATCTTTCACAAACATTAATTTCAGCTTTATCAGACTCCTCTAGTAGCCTATCCTTGAGCATCATAGAAGCTCCATAAGCGATCAGGCAGTCTCTTTCCATTTCACCAAATCTTAGTCCTCCTCCCCTCGCTCTCCCTTCTGTAGGCTGTTTCGTAAGCATCTGGACTTGCCCTCTCGCTCTGCTGTGAATCTTGTCGGCTACCATATGATGTAGCTTCTGATAATATACGACGCCCATATACACATCAGCTGGAAATTTCTTTCCTGTACGGCCATCGTACATTGTTTCTTTTCCGCTGTGTTTGAAACCATGTTTTTCCAGGATACCTTTTATGCTTTCAAACTTCTCTCCGAGAAAAGCGGAGCCATCAACTATTGTTCCACGAAGAGAGGCAGCTTTCCCACCCAAAGACTCCATAAATTGCCCAACTGTCATACGCGAAGGGAAAGCGTGGGGGTTTATCATAATGTCGGGGACAACTCCAGACTCCGAGTATGGAAGATCCTCCTGATTAACTAACATCCCTATTACGCCCTTCTGGCCGTGTCTTGATGCAAATTTATCGCCAATCTCGGGCACCCGCATATCGCGAACCCTTATCTTGTACATCTTACCTCCTTCAACAGACTGAGTCATTATAACAGTATCAACGACACCATTTTCCGAAGGTCTAACGCCGATAGAGGTATCCCTTCTGTATGGGCCTTTGACTTCAAACTCCTTGTACTCCTCCATGAACCTAGGAGGTGAGGTTCTGCCAATCAAAATATCTCCCCCCGTAACGACGGATTCATGCATGATTGCACCATCGTGCTCTAGTAGCCTGTACGCTTTCTCTCCTCTATAGCCCCGAATGTTTGTATCTGACTCAGGTAGTTCAAAACTATCTTTCATTCCTCCAGGGTATTGCTTAGCCTCAGCTTCATATACCCTGTAGAAAAATGTGCGTCCAAGGCCTCTTTCGACGGAGGACTTGTTGAAAACAATTGCATCCTCAATGTTGTATCCTTCAAATGGTAACACTGCCACAATACAATTTTGACCTGTAGGTCGATCATCCAGTCCCAAAAGGCTAATTGCCTTGGTACTCACTGTTGGGGTTTGAGGATAAAGCATGAAATGCTGACGAACATATGTGCTCGCATTCATCAGCGGTGTCGAAAAGCCCAGACTCTGTTTAGCCATTGCGCTCTCGTACGTATTTCTAGGTGATTGATTATGTTCGGGATATGGGATGATTGAGGCGCCAACTCCAAGGATTGCAGACGGAAAGATCTCCAAATGGGTATTGGTGCTTTCAAGTTTTTCTATGTCCATCGAAATGTAACAATTTTCTTCCTCATTTGCGTCCACAAGCTCAATAATTCCCATGTACAAAAGGTCAGACCATGAAAGGAATTTCTTGCTAATTTTTTCGATTATCTCGTTAGTAACTAGGCTTTTTCCTTCTCCAATGATTGCTAGAGGTCTAAGTACTCGGCCCGCATTGCAACTTATATAAAGTCTATTTGTCGCATTGGGTTTGCCAGATGAATAAAAATATACGCCCACGTGCGGATGGATCTTACCAGATCGTCTGAGGTTCCTTAATGTGTCAGATGTGCCTCGTCCATTTTCGGCATATCCAATCAGCTTACCATCGACAAACACCCTAGCGCCTTTCCTTCTGATATCTTCATTTGCTTCATCAACATGTTGTACTCCTAGCTCATACAGTTTTTCAATAATTTCAGCTGATGGAACACTTACAGAAATTATCGCGGATAGGGCCAAATTTTTTACTAGACCACAGTTGGAACCCTCAGGGGTTTCAGCAGGACAAATTCTTCCAAAATGAGTAGCATGAAGGTCTCTTGCTTCAAAGTTCGGCTGACTCCTGCTCAGCGGCGATTGTATTCTTCTCAAATGACTAATAGTTGACATGTAGTTGGTCCTGTCTAGCAATTGAGTTACACCAACTCTGCCCCGTCCCCAATTTCCTGTTGCTATCGCATTGTTTAGCTTGTCGGATATTATACCAGGTCTAACCGCTGCTGCGACTGCGTTTATGCCTCGCTTCTGGCCGGACCGTTCCAATTGATATTTCATGTCCCTTATCAGATTTCTGAATGCGGTTCTGAAAAGGTCGGCAAGCATTTGCCCGGCGAATTTTATGACTTTGTTCCCGTAGTGATCTTTGTCATCTGTGTCAATCCACCCTAGTTTCAGTTCAATTAACTTGCTGGCGGCCTCTCCTAAGAACAAGGCTTTCTCATGTCTATTGTCTGGATTCTTCCCTAGGTGGGGAAGAAGTCCCCAGTCTAGCAGGGTTTCTGCCCTCTTTATTTGAAACTCCTCTAGCATTCCTGGTGCAATTCTCTTGCTGATATAAACTATTGAATCTCGACTCGTAGTAATCTCTCCAATTTTCTCAAACGAAGGCTCAAGCTCATCCTGTATTGCTTCATTCAGAGAAACAGCATTTGCAATATCCCTATCAGACTCAAGACCCAGAGCGCGAACCAGTGTGATTAGTGGTATGTCGACAGGAGATCCAGGGATCTTGGCTACAATTGAGCCGTCAGGTCGCATTATAAGCTCCAGTTTAGCTCTGTATCCAACAATCGAAGAATACACTTTCGCCTTGTAGAGCAGGGCTCCAGTGGTTTCTTCTACGTCTACGATAATTTTGTTATATGACAGATCTTCCAGACCAACAATCACCCGTTCGGATCCATTGATAACAAAATAGCCGCCTGGGTCTCTTGGATCTTCTCCAAGTTCAACCAGCTTAGGCTCGACGAGGTTATGCAAAATACAAGCATTAGACTTGGCCATGACGGGCATGTCGCCAACGTGAATAAACCTGGATTCTAAGATTTTCCCATCTTCCACTATGCTGCATTCTAACATTACCGGCGAAGCATAGGTCAAATTCCGTAACCTGGCCTCAACAGGTGCTACATGAGTAATGGAACCATCGAGTTCCATAATTCTAGGTTGCTGTAGTTTTATTTTGCCCAACTTTATCTTATATGGATACTCTGCAGTTTCTATTTCGATTTCTCCGACCTCATCGATGATGCTTTGAAGTCCCCTCTCCATGAACTCATTATAGGAGTTTAGGTGTTGTCGGGCAACGCCTTCTCTTCTCAGAATATCATTAATCAACGGCCACATTGACAAATATCTCCATAGCTGGAAGTCAACCTTCTACAACGTATCGGTAATATACACTTTCACCTGAGGTAGGACTCTTGCGAGTGATCTTAACAATATCCCCAGGCCTTGGGTCAAGATCCTCAATCCCTTTATCGCTTTGAAGAATATATGGCAATTGACTTGGTTTCGTATTAAATTTTTTGAGTACTTCTTCGGCCTTTTTCTTTGGAAGGATCTCGTGTTTTGGTTGGTATATATGATCAGTAATCTTAAGTATTTTCTTCTCAGTCGACAATTCGGCTACTCCTTGTTAGAAAAAATTATTCGTTCAGAATTCAAATTAGTCCACAGCCAGATGTAATACAACGAGCTTTTGTACATACAATACCTCGATAAATCGAACATATAAGTATACAGTATTGGCGTCAGTGGCAACCAATAATTTGTGAGCAGCAAGGAGTTACATAGTTCCTTAAAACAGTAGCTTGCTTGTCGCTGCATACAAATTACCTGAATATCAGAGTTCTAATATGCGCCGGTTAGGGTCTGTAGAAGCAATGGAGCGTGAAATCGAGTCGCAGCTGGCGTTTTCGGAACTAAATTTGCCCGAACAGGTGGATTCAACAAAGTGCGTCATGACGGGTTCCGGTGACTCTTACATTGCTGCTTCAATTGCGAGCTACCTGTCAAACCGCAGAGCTATATGTTGTTTTCCACCAGATCTGCTTCTCAACCACCAAATCTTAGAGGGTAAAGAGTTGTATATTGTTTCTGTTTCTGGAAGGACGGCCTGTAACATTTTGGCGGCAAAAGTAGCAAAAAAAATGAATGTCAAAACCATTGCTATTACTGCCAACTCAAATAGTGAGCTGGCCAGCCTTTGCGATCGAGTTGTAAGTATAGACTATAGTATACCGAAGGTTGTTACAAGTGGGTCGGCCGGTTTTCTTTCTACCATGCTTTCATGCATATCCCTATTAGCGGGTGCAAAAGTTAGCAAGAAGAACCTGCAGTGCGCTCATCAGGCTGCAAATACAGAGGTCAACAAATTAATAAGCCAGATTTCCGATACACCCTCGTCAATTCTGTACTTAGCGGAAGGGCTTCTCTATCCTGTAGCGTGGTACGGATCTCTGAAGATTAACGAAGTCTTAGGCGTCAAGTCTTATCCTTATTCAATTGAGGAGTACTGTCATGCTCCGTTGTTTAGCATAAAAAAAGATGATGCGATCATAATCTTGGGTGGAACGAAAAATAAGAAAGGCGTGGCATCTGGAAACGAAATCATAAAAAAACTTGAGAAATCAAACTTCTCAGTCTTCTTACTAGATCTTTCCCAATCATCAGCCATCGGCACCTTGCTACAGGCTATCTTCTCAGTTCAGCTCCTTGCCCTTAGAATAGCCAAGAAAATGGGAATGACCGAATGTTTTTTCGTACAAAATCAAGACCTTCTCAATATCAGTTCTGCGTGCATATATTAGAGTACCAAGGGTGAAGGATATCCGGTAAGATTTTGCTCAATAAACGAGGCTCTGCATCTATTAAATTTGAATTTTCTTAATCAATTTCGTCAGGAGTAAGCCTCAATAAGTTGTATTTCTTTGGTTGGTATAGAGAGAAATGCCGCAGCGGAAGATGAGTTCGATGTGGGCCGCGCACAATAAAAATACCCTAAGGCTACCGATCCTTATTTTCGATCTGAATGGTCCCATCTCTTAGGGTGCGAAAAGACAGTGGAGGTCTGTAGATTTGTTTTAACAATTCGAAGTTGTCTCATAATTGATCTCTACAGCTTATTTTGTAAATAATTTTTAAAAAAGTTATATAAACAGGTATATATATAGTTGTATTTAAAGCGACTTATATGCCGCAGACCAAGCCTATCGTCAGCATTGAAAATGTTGTTGCGTCAGCAACGGTTAATCAGAGTGTCAATCTTAATCTAATTACCCAAATTTTTCCAGACGTAGAGTATCATCCCGACCAATTCCCAGGACTAGTGTTCAGACTTAAATCTCCAAAGACAGCGACTCTTATATTCAGCTCGGGCAAGATGGTTTGTACTGGGGCAAAATCTGAGGATCAAGCCATTAAAGCAGTCAAAAATGTAGTTCAAAAATTAAAGAAGGGGGGGATTCCTATCGAACATGAACCTATCATCGAAATCCAAAATATAGTTGCTTCTGCAAGCCTTGGAGGTAAGATACATTTAGAGTTGGCAGCTCGTGTTTTGCCTCGAAGTATGTACGAGCCCGAACAATTCCCCGGACTAATCCACCGTATGCTAGATCCAAAGACGGTTATCTTACTTTTTGCTAGCGGTAAGCTAGTTTGCACTGGGGCTAAGAAAGAGAGTGAGGTATATAGGGCAGTTCATAATCTGCACACCCTTTTGGAGGAAAAGAATCTGATGATATATGAGGCCTGACGAATGGAACTCCAAGTGCATTGTTTGGACCAGAAACTGCAAGAACTGTTATTACTATTACTGTCACACAATTTTTGGAGCATGCAATTTAGTGACAAATTTTCAAGCATAGACCGCGGTCCGAGCCTGACAACGTATTCCTGAATTTTTACTTACAAAATGCCTGAGATTTGGCTGGGTTATGGTACCACCGATATTGCTTTAGATATCCGATTCGAAAATCTGTATAAGGAAATAACCCCACAGGTTTTTCCCCTGCAGGAGGATCAGATAAATTATAGACTCCAAGATGTTCCGGTAAAGGATAACACTTTGATTATTGTGTTCTCATGTACGTTGGCAACAAAGAGGGTAGTATCTTCACTAATAGATAAGGTAACCAACAATGGTGCAAGCGGCAAGATCATGTCCCCGCCTAAACTTAAAGAATCCATTAACATAGGGAATGAAAAATGGATCTCTAATTCTTTAAACTGTGAAGACTTTGGTACGTTAAAAGAAACAATGGACAAGTTCGATCAAACACTATTTGTGACGCACTCAGCGTACGACCCTCTTTTTGGTTTTGAAGGTACCCCAACCCATTTGTTGCGAAACTATATGAAAGACAAAATGATCGAAGCCATTTCCTCGAGGAGCAGCAACATGCCTAGTCCTGGAAACTTCTCTGAGCCCTATCGCCTTGCACTATCGTTGTGTGAGGACATCGATGCAGTCTCGATAGAGCTTTTGGGAAACTCTAACCAGATATCCGACATCTGCTGGGGATCAATAAATGATACCTTCAGGTACACATCTTCAAAGCTCACTGAGAAACCCAATATAGAACCGCAGCGGGTAAAGTCAGAGATTATAAGTCCCGGCAGGGAACCATTCCATCACTCAACGCTATCTGAGTCGCTAAATTCTCTTTGGAATTGCTTGGGTATACTGGGCCGAAATGGCTCGCCGATACTACTCTCAGAGTCTAGAAACGGTCTTGGGTCAAGAGCTCTGGAGATGTTCGTAGAAAAAAAACTGCCTGACTCTATGTCGCCCATCGAAGGCAAATATATAGATGGTCAGGAGCATCTCATATTTCTAGAAGCGACGCGGGAGAAATACAATCTGGGAATAGTGTCTACACTTCCAGAATACTATTTGACCACCAAACTTGGATTCCAAACATATGCCAGCTTAAAGCAAGCTCTAGCAAGCCTCCTAGCCAGACATGGGAAGACTCACAAGGTCGCATTGTTTTCGGATGCTCATTTTACACTACCACTTATTGATTCAAATTCAAAAGACGAAATCTAAGGCATTGTAATATGCACAAAAAGC